>JASHXG010000049.1 GCA_030043675.1 Vulcanimicrobiota bacterium | reverse complement strand
ACGCTCACCGTCTGGGACGAGCCGGATGAGAAACTCAGTTATATCGAAATCGACGGCAGGTACACACCACCGCTCGGCGCGACGGGGCAGGTCTTCGACGAAGCCATCGGCCGCCGAATCGCCGAATCGACCGCGCGGGAGTTCCTGAAAGACGTTAAACGCGCGATAGAAGGCAGTTCGCAGATTCCAGGATAGTCTCGAGCCCGCAGGAAGTAGCGCGGATGCACCACTGCGGGCAAATTGCAGCGGTACAAGCGCGCGCGTATAGCGTCTAATGCCGCCTACGTCGCCTCGGGCGAACAGATTGCCCTAGCGTTACTCTCCCGCAAACGAGCGTTGTAACGTCTGCAACGGCTCCAGGTTCACGCGGATCAGCCCCTGTTGCGGCCGGTCCAGATCGATGATGAGCCCAATGACCAGAGCCAGGGTTAGCGCGAGGAGGACCTTGGAGACGACCGCGCGCGCCGATTGGAGTCCGAATGCGTAGCCCAGCATGCTGGCCGCGATCAGCATGATCAGCACCAGCGCGAAGAACACGATGTCGGGTATATGCGCGTCAAGGACTGCGCCCTGCTCCGCGCTCAGGTCGATCGTTTCGTTGAGCGCCGATATGAAGAGCGGCGTCATGGTCGAGTGCGGATCCCCGCGCGACGCTCCCATCGCGAGGGTCCACATGGCGCGCTGAAGGCGACTCGATCGTGCCGCGACGCGTGCGCGCTGTGCCGGGTCTGCGGCCGCGAGCGCGAAGTCAATCCGCTCCTCGAGATACAGACGGAGATCGGCGCGCATTGCAGAAGCCGTTCTTGCATCGAGCAGGTCGGTACGCAGGTACGTCGTACCGATCGCGTTGGCTTCATCGATGAGCACGGTGCGCCGTGCATCGAAGCGACTCAGTCCGAGCGAAAAAGAGAAGCCGAGCAACAAGCCGAGCATGGTATACGCCGCTGCTTGCACGGCCATCGCCGGCTCCGCGCTGACACCGGCCGACCAACGCGTTCGAGCGAGCCGGCCCCCGAATTCGTACGCCGCCAGAACCAAAATCAAAACGGCGAGCATGACCAGCCACGTGGGGACGACGTTGAAGGTGTTCATGGCGCCGTCACCGGTCGCGGCGGGAGCTTAGAGCCCGATCTGATTCAGGTCTGCGATAATCCGCTGCGTCCGCGGACTATCCCACCAGTTGACGACGATCGCCTCGAGCTCGGGCAGCAGACGGAGGTCGCTAACGTGTTTCTCGAGCGACGCGCGATTCGGCGCGCGCCGATTCGCCTCGGCATGGAGGGCGTCGATGGTGGCGTGCGCGGCATGCTCCGGCGGAAGCGCCGAGTGCAGGCGCGCGACGAGCTCTTCATCCGCAATCATGCCGGTCGCGTCGGCGGCCGTGACCTCTTCTCGAAGCTCGTCTCTGTGGTCTGCGTGCGACATAGGGCTCACCTTCGCGCAGGCCCGCCGCGGTTACTCCCACGGCCATGAAGGCAACAGGTTAGCAACCCGTCGAGCCACGGGTATAATGGGAGGCACGCGCGAGGTAGATAGCATGGTCGTTCAAAACGTGCACTTCACGTTCGCTCCGGAAGACGGCGATCGAGTTCAAGCGATGTTGCGAGAGCTGCGCGATGCTTCGCGCACCGAGGCGGGCGTCATCTCCTTCGACGTTGCTCGAAGCCAAGACGACCCCACCGTCTTCGTACTATGGGAAGTCTATCGCGATCGCGCGGCTTTGGACTCACATCGAGAAACCGAACATTTCCAGCGCCTCGTACGCAACGGCGTCCGCCCGCTGGCGAAGGCGCTAACCGGAGAGATCCTTTCCCCGATCTAGGGAACGTCTGCTCGTCGGAGAACGTTGGGCGAACGATGCGAAGAATCGGCGTTCTGGTTTTGTGTTCGCTCTTGGCAGCTTGCGGGGGCATGGGTGGGGCGGTTCCGCCGCAGCAGCCGTCGTCTGCCGCGCGCGTGCAGCGGTTTGCCGCCACCAATACGCGCTTCACGGTTTCCGGGCGCTACATCTCGCTCGACGGGGCTCGATTCTTCGTCAAAGGGGTGGACTATTCGCCGACGCCGATCGGCAAGGTCCCCAACGATCCGCCCGGTCTCGACGATCCCCTGCGCAACGGCAACGAGGCGATCTGGTCGCGCGACCTCCCCAAGATTCGCGCGTCGGGTGCCAATGCGATACACGTCTACAACGTCGTTCCGCCGGGACACGACCAAACCACCGGGCCGATCACGAAGTTCCTGAAAGCGGCCTGGAACGGCGGCGATCGACCAGTCTACGTCATCATGAGCATTTACTTTGCGGGCGACGTGCTGAAGAATGCCGGTGCCGCAGCCGACCTCGCGAACCAGTATCGCAAGCTCGATGAAATGTACGCAAAGGATCCGGCGGTCATGGGCGTCGCCATCGGTAACGAGATCACGACCTGCTGCGTCCGCGACGCTAATTGGTGGAAAAACTTCAACGTCGTCGCCAAGGGCGCTAAGCAGGGGTTCGCCGACGGCGGTAACCGCGACAAGCTTGTGATAACGTCGGAGATCGATGACAACATCGAATCGGTACATTACGGCGAGATCAACAACGCCGCGGTCGACGCATGGGGGGTCAACATCTATCGCGGCCGTACCTTTACCAATCTCTTCGCGCAAATTAGGCAGTACACGGCCAAGGCGCCCAAGCCGGTGCTGTTGACCGAATACGGCGCGACCGCCGCTTATCACATCCACTGGAAGAACACTTATACTTGGGAGAATCGTCCCAAGGGCTTGGGGCAGTGTCATCCCGACGCGCGCGATGGGCCGCTCGATCGCGACGTCGCCGAACTGCCCCCGACCGGCAACCCGGACATGGTCGGTTTGGTCGACTACGTTGACAATAACGCGTCGCTGCTCTACTCGGGCTACAAGGATGACGGCGTCGTCTCGGGTGGCTTTTACTTCGAATGGACCGACGAGTGGTGGAAAGCCTTGGGCGGAAATCCCTCAAAGCACCTCGGCAACGAGAACTTCTCGGGTGCCTTTCCCGGCTGCAGTTACGATCAGGGCTGGTTTGGGCTCAACAGCGTTTCTAAAGGAAACGGCGACGTCAATAAGCTCAAGCGGCGCCCGACGATGACGGAGTTGGAGAAAGCCTGGAAAGGGCAGCCCTGAGCCTTCACGGCGTTCGTAGCTCCAAGTAAGTAAGTCCGCGCGCGTCGATCCACGTACGGCCCGTGCCTCGCGCGATTCGCAGCAAGGGATGCTCGCAGACGGCGCACCGGAGAACGATCCCGGGCTCGAACGCGTAGACGCGCGAACGAGCAACTGGGGCGACGTTTCCACATGCCGCACACTGGGCGTCCGCATCCGTGATATCGATGGAGAAGACGCTGAGAAGCGCGCCCGCGGCTGCGTTGCCGTCGACGAACGAATCCTTGCTCATGAGATGCCTCCGGTAGGTCCGAAACGCTCGGTCTTAATCCGCTTTGGATCGTACCCGGCCTGCTCGAGGAGCGCCGCCGCGGACTCCACGAATCCGGTTGGGCCGCAGATGTAGCAGGCGGGGTCCTCTCCGGCTGGTAAAGCGGCCTCGGAGAGGAACGCCGCATCGATTCGCGCGGGCGGCCTCGGCCACCCGGCCGGCGTCGCGCGCGTGAACGCATAAGCGATCGTCAAGCCTTGCCCCTCGCTTTCGCGTCGCTGCAACTCGGCTGCGTAGATGATGTTCTCGGGTGTGCGAACCGAATAGAGGAGGCGAAACGGCGTCTGAAGACCGGCCGCCGCGCGCGTGCGAATCATCGCCATCAGCGGCACGATGCCCGACCCGCCGGCGACGAGCTGGACCGGCTCGATGAAGGCCGGACGCCAGACGAACCATCCACCGACCGGGCCCCGAATCTCCAACGGATCGCCCGGCGCAATGGTTCGAACGAGATAAAGCGAGACCTCGCCATCGGCGAGCTCTTCGACCGTCAGCTCGACGCGTTCGTTTTGTGCGGCATTTGCGATCGAATACGAACGCACCGCGGTGTAGCCGTCCGCAGCGCGCAAGCGTACGTCGACGTGTTGACCGGCATCATGCCCTGGCCAGGAAGGAACGTTCAGAACCAGCGTCCGCGCGGTCCGGGTCTCCTGGCGCCCTTCAACGACGGTTGCGACGTACCAGGCTAGTCGCCCCAGTACCGTTGTTCCCGCCACGGATCCCCGTAGTTGTTGTAGCCGAGACTCTCCCAGAATCCGGGCCGGTCCTTGCGCATCAACGTGATGCCGCGAATCCACTTGGCGCTCTTCCAGAGATAGAGGTGCGGAACCAGCAGCCGAGCCGGGCCGCCGTGTTCGGGAGCGAGATCTTCGCCGCCATAACGGAACGCGATCCAGGCTTTGCCGTCTCGCAGGTCCGCCAGTGGGAGATTCGTCGTGTAGCCACCGTACGATTCCGCCATTGCGAACGATGCAGTCGCCGGTATTCCCTCCAACAAGGTGTCGAGCGATACGCCTTCCCAGACCGTGCCGAGCTTCGACCAGCGCGTGACGCAGTGAATGTCCGTGGTAATGGAGACGCTGGGCAGCGCGCGAAACTCGCTCCAACTCCAGGTGCGCACGTCGCCGCTTTCGGTCGTTAGCGCAAACTTCCAATCGTCAAGTCGAATCGTTGGGGTCGGACCCGCCGATAGGACCGGAAAATCCTCGGTAAGGTATTGTCCGGGCGGCAGCGTTGCGCTTCCGGCGCGGCGCCGTCCGACAAAGCCGGGCGAAACGATGGGCGGGTCGGGCGTCACGTGAGCTGCGTCACCCGAGCCGGTTGCGGACGATGTCCTTCGCTTCGTCGAGGACTTGCCGGCGTTCGTCGCTGAGATTCCGTCCGGCGCGATTTTCGTAGAACGTCAGTTTGCTCATCGCGCGTCGTTCGAGCGACTCGTCAGAGTCCTCATTCTGGGCCGCATCGATTACGGCGTCCGCGATCTCTTCAGCGGATCCGCTTGCAAAGACGCCGCCGCCGACATCGTGGCGATCGGCTTCGGTAACCTCGTGTGACCAGAGATTTCGTGAATCATCCATAAGTGAAGCTCACTTTCTGCTGCACGCTCGCTTGCTTGTAGTGACGCGCTATTTGCCGCTGTGATATGCGCCATCACGAGCGGTCGTTCCCTCACCCGAGGCGGCGCGCAGATTCCGTGGAAGACGCCATGAGGGGAGGAAGAGAAGTGTCCGACAATGCTCCGCCAGACGGCCGCGATTTCGTTGTGACGGTGACGATCATCGTCGCCGACATTGCTCGATCGGTCGCGTTTTACCGCGACGTGCTTGGCGCTTCCGTGTTGCGCGAGGGCGAGCCGACGTTCCTTCGCCTGAAGAACGTCTGGCTGACGATCAACCTCGGTGGCGGCGCGCCTACGGATGACAAACGCGAGGTGACCGTGGCACCTCCAAAGGACCCCAATATCCTCAGCAGCTTCCTAAACCTGCGCGTGACCGACATCGCGCGCTGCTACGAGCTATGGCGCTCGCGCGGCGCAAAATTCATCACCGAACCGAAGAAGCACGCCACGGAGTATCGGTGCTACATGCGCGATCCGGATGGCTATCTCATCGAAGTGGGGCAAACGACGATGACGGCGACACCGCTCGAACTCTACAATTAAGGTGATCCAGGGGGCCGTCGCGCGGGCCTTGGAGTATTTTGGTACAATAGGGCCCCTGGAGGTCATCGGTCATGAAGGACAATCTGCCGCACGAACACGACAACGGGACGGTGCACACGCACGACAACGCGTATCCGGGACATACTCACGAGCACTCGCACGAGCATCGGCACCACGACGGAACCGTTCACGCGCACCCGCACACGCACGACGGCTCGGATCTTGACCACGAACACGAGCACGCCCAAGCGGGGGACGATGCCGCGACGTAAGGGATCGGGGAAGTTTGGCCCGGTGCGCTCGCTCCGGCTGCCGCGCGACCTCGATGAGTGGTTCGAGCGGCGGCTGCGAGACCAGGCCAACCGTTCGGCCAGCGATATTCTCTTGCAGGCAGTACACGGCGGCTTGCGTCTGCGGCCGGGTTACATGCAGCGTCACCGGTGCACGATGGCAGCCTTAGCTCTCTCACGCGACCACGCGGGCTACGAATCGTACGCGCGAGCGTTGGCCGATTCGTTCGGGCGTCTCTACGTGAGCCACATCGAGGCTTGGCTGCTGACCGATGGGATCGCGGTTCCGCCGGAAGCATCCTCGCTCGAGGAAGTGGTAGCGTCCCTGTCGCCATAACGCATCGCGCGGTAAAACGCTACCGACGCCAGCCAGCTGAGAACGAACGTTCCGACGATGGCGAAGCCGAGCCACCCAACGTCGACGTTGGCGCCGAGGATGCTCGCCACCTCAACCCCGCCGACGAGGACGGCCACCAGAACTGATGCCGAAGTGATCGTCATGTTGTAGGATAGCTTACGAGCCGGATCCACGAACGCCCAGCCGTACGCGCCCAGCATCAGGATCCCGTCGGTCGTATCGATCAGCGACATGCCCGCGGTGAAGAGCGCCGGGAAGATCAGGATGGCCCAGATCGGCAACCCTTTGCCGGCCTCGATCGCGGCAATTCCGAGCAGCCCGACCTCGGTCGCCGTGTCGAAGCCGAGGCCGAAGAGGATGCCGACGGGATACATATGCCGGCTTTTCGACACCAACCGCAAGAGAGGCCTGAAGAGCCGTCCGAGCAGACCGCGCCGGTCCAGCGAGTCGTTCAACGAGCATTCGGAAAACTCGTAGCCGCCGCGGACTCGGCGAAACGCACGCACGATGTCTGCGAGCACGAACGCGTTAATGGCCGCGATCACGAACAAAAACGTCGCCGAGATGCTCGTACCGACGACTCCGCCTAGGTCCTCCAACTGCGGCAAGCGCTGCTTGACGGTTGCGGCGGCGACTGCGATCAGCACGGTCAGGGCGATCACGATCGTCGAGTGCCCGAGCGAAAAGAAGAAGCCGACCCCGACCGGCCGTTTTCCCTCCTGCATCAGTTTGCGGGTGACGTTGTCGATCGCGCAGATGTGATCCGCGTCGACCGCGTGACGCAAACCAAAGGCGTAGGCGAGTGCCGCCGTCCCCAACAGCAACCGTTGGGGACCCGTGAACACGGCGAGCGCCGCAAGCCAGACCAGCACGTTCGCGCCGATCAGCAACGCGTAGATCACGAATGTCTTGGAGCGAACGTTCGTCGCCATCGCAGAGCCATTCGCTCTTGAAACGAGACGCGACTGCTCCAAGTCGTTTTTGTCTACGATTTACGAATGAGCCGCTAGCGCGTGCTCATCCTCGCGCTCTGCCCCGATCATCTGCAGCAGCTCGCGGTGCAATGCCTCGACGTGCGCTTCGAAGCGCGAGAACCAAGTCCATTCGGCGGTGTGCGCCGGACGGCTCGCTCCCCACGCGCTCAGCGCTTCGTGCACGCGGCGTCGCGTTACGGTACCGATGGTCGAGCCTCGCGCACTCCGAACCAGCTCCTCGAGCTCGAGCAGGTCGCTCCCGACGTGGTCGCCCAGCGCGTATCCGTTCCGCGTATTTTGGATCACGTCGCGATCGCCGACTTGCGCTCGCGTGCGCGACACGCACATCTTTAGAGAATTGAGCGCAGCCTTGGGGTCGAGTCTCGGCCAGATGGTCGCAGCAAGCTCCTCACTGTTCGCAGCCGGAAAGAGCGTTAATGCCGTCAGCAGTTCCAAGCCGCGATCTGAGACGTGCAGCAGCTCGGTGCCTCGCCGCACCTCGCCGCGAAGTGCGTCGATGAAGAGACTCGCGCGGTCGCGTTTCAGGGGCGAACGAGCGACGCGCTGAGCGAGGCTCTTGAAGACGCCGTAATCAACCGGTTCGCGCGCGTCGATCAGCAACTCGATTGACGCCTGCAACGCGATTGATTCGATGCGCTGTGCGATTACGCGCGCTTCGAGTAAGCGCCGACGCTGGCCCGGGACGAGCAATGCCGCGCCGACCCGAAACAAGATTCGCAGAAGATCGTTCTCCACTCGGTCGATGGACTCGATGGCTTGCTCGACGAGCGTCTCGGCGCGTTCGAGATCGCTCGAGGCGAGCGCGGCTTGCAACTCGGCGATCGCGCCGGCGGCAGGCGTGGCGTCGACCGGCGGTGAGTCTCCGCATTCGCGTGCGATCGCTTGGGCGGCAGCTGCGCGATCGTCATCGCCCGAGCACCAAGCGGCCCAGGCCACGTCCCGTGCGGCTTCGAGGATGCGGGCCGTGATGCCGGCCTGCTGCGCGGCCGCCAGCCGCTCATCGCAGAGCTTGAGCGCATCCTCCCAGTCGCCGTGGAGCCGTGCCTTTTCGATCGCGATTTGCGAGCGCTCCTCGTCGAACGGGAGGTGACGAGCCCCGAGCACGGCATCTGCGTCTTCGACAAGCCGCTCCGCTTCGGTAACGCGCCCCCGCTTGGCGGCAACGACTGCCGACGTCATCAATATCAACCGACGCTCTTCCGCCGTTTCGTCGAGCGCGCCGATCGGGCCGACTGCCTCGAGTATCGCTTGCGCCTCGTCGAGACGGTCCAATTGATAGGCAAGCATCGCGCGCCGCACTCCTAACCGCCGACGCAGCATCGGCCCGGATTCCGTTGCCGCCTCTTCCTGGAGCGCGGCAGCCTCGCCGTACAGGCGTAGTGCCGCGATGTGGTAGCGGCGGTAGCGCAGCGTTGCCATCCACAGGTTCGGCCGGGTGCAGAGCATGGGAACCGGAATGTTTGCGAGGGTGCCGGCCAGGCGATTCGACGGCTGAACGAGCGTCGCCATCGGCAGGCAGTCGAGCGCTGCGGCAGCGGCGGCCCCATCCCGCTGGATGCTGAAGAGCTCTGCCGCCCGTAGGAAATCGCCCGAGTCCTCGCTCGCGCGCGCAGCGCGACTTATATACTCGACGAAATCAGACTGGTGTTGAGCGCGCAGCAGCAAATGGAGGAGCGGGTGCACTTGGTACGCGCCGGCGTCGTACGAGAGGAAGGCGGGGAGGCGCAAAAGGCGGTCGATTAGCGGTCCCGGATGCGCGATTCCGGTAGCCGCTGCAATATCTTCCAGGGTCGCGTGTGGAATTGCGGCAACCGCCAACAGCGTCGACATCATGTCCGGCGTAAGCGCCGAGATCACTTCCTTGAGCAGGTACTCCAAGATGTCGCAGCGTGCCTCGTCCAGTCGATCGAGCAACACTTCGATATTCATCTCGTAATGCGCGATCCGCGCCAGCAGCAGCAGCGCGATCGGCCATCCATTCGCGGCGCCCATCATCCGCCGCACGACTCGCGGTTCCAGATCCGTTCCCTCGACGATTCCGAGGGCTTCCTCCTCTCCGACACGCAGCTCATCGCAGGAGAGTGTCAGCATCTCGTGCGGCGCTAGATAATGTGCGAACGGCAGCGGCAGCTCCGCCTGCGAGCTGATCAATAACGCGCGCTCGGGCGGCCGCGCGGCGAGCAAGTCGCCAAGCAGCGAGAGCAGCTTCGGATCGGTTGCGATAGCGTCGGCGTTCTCGAGGATGAGAAGGGCGCGGTCCTGACGAGCTTTCCAGCCGTCGAGCAGGGCTCGGCTCCAGGCCGGCTCGTCGGCTTCGGTCACGTGGAGCGCGAGTCGCGTCAGCGCGAGCGACTCGCCGCTATGGGACTCGTCGGCCAATGCCGACATCATTCGCCCGATGAAATCGACGGTTCCCGAGACGTTGCGCGCATCGCAAATTGCGTGACGGTCGAAACGGCGCGCCCACATGCGCGCGAAATCGGTCTTGCCGTGTCCCGGCGGAGCGCAGAGCCGCACCAGACGCGGCTCCGAGGCGCCCAAGCGTGTCAACAGCCGCTTGCGCGCCGGGATCACGTCGCCAATGCGACTTGCTTTTCGCGCACGCGTTGTTCCAGGAGATCGATCCACGCGTCCATCCCCGATCCGCGGCGCGCCGAGACTTCGAGCGTCTGCGCATCGGGATTTACCTGCCGGACGCTGTTGAGCGCGGCGGCTCGGTCGTAGCCGACGGCTTCGGCGATGTCGATCTTCGTTACGAGCACGAGCTGTGAAGTATTGAACGCCAACGGGTACTTGAGCGGCTTATCTTCGCCTTCCGTCACCGAGAAGAGAACCACCCTGAGATCCTCGCCGAGGTCGTATTCGGCCGGGCAAATGAGGTTACCGACATTTTCGATGAACAGAAGGTCGAGTGGTTCTTCCTGCCAAGCGCTGAGCGCACTCGTGATCATTGCTGCATCGAGCCGGCATTCGGCATCGGTCGTGATTTGATGGACCGGAGCACCGCTACGCCGCAACCGCTCGGCGTCGTTCTCGGTCGCTTGATCTCCGACGAGCGCGCCGACGCGGTACCTTTGCGAAAGCCGCGGCAGCGACTCTTCCAGCAGCGTCGTCTTGCCCGACCCCGGACTCGAAAGCAGGTTTACGACCAACGTTCCGCTCTCCGCAAAACGCGCGCGCAACTCACTTGCAATCGCGTCGTTCTTGCTCATGAGGCTCTCTTCGATTTCGACTACGCGCGTGTTCATGCGGCGACCTCCATGGAGATGAGTTGCATTTCGCGACCCTGCACGATCTTCGGCGAAACGGTTCCGCAGTCCGGACAGAGCAAACCCGTTCCGGGTCGCGGCTTGCGTTCACGCTCGCAACGTTCGCAAAAGACTACGAGCGGGACCTCCTCGATCTGAAGGCGGCTGCCCTCGCAAATGGTCTGCGCGGTCACGACGTCCCATGAAAAGAGTAATGCATCTCGCACGATGCCACTGAGCGCCCCGACGCGAATCTGGACGCTGCACACGCGCGTGACGCCCTTATCGGATGCTGCAGTCTGGATACCTTCCAAGAGGCTAAGAGCGACCGTCACCTCGTGCACTGCTGCACCTCCCGTATGGTTTTATAACTAGATAGCACCGCAGGCGTGCCTAAAACCTGCACCGGTCGAGCGGACGACTTGTAACGGCCCGGTAACGCCGCGGAGGTCACCGTCGCTTGCTTCAACGGGCGCATGCTTCAAGGCGGGAGCGCGTGACTGCGACGAGTCAGGAGATAACGGTCTCCGGCGGTGCACGCGGTAACGAACGGGTAACCAAAATGCCGCATGACAGGGCTAAAAATCACAACCTGCGACTATTGTAATTCGCTGACCGTTTCAGTTAGCGTAAATAACGAAGCTGTCTACGAATTCCCCACGTGCCGCGATCGTGACGACGATTGTCGGCGCATCGATGCGAGGATACGAGCATGGCGGAAACCGTTGTCAATGTCCTATGGATCCCTGCCGGCCTCGGCTGCGATGGCGATTCGGTTGCGCTGACGGGAGCCACGCAGCCGAGCATCGAGGAAATCGCGCTCGGCGCGTTGCCGGGCCTTCCGCCGGTTAAGTTTCACTGGCCGCTCATCGAGTATAGTCTGG
>JASHXG010000048.1 GCA_030043675.1 Vulcanimicrobiota bacterium | reverse complement strand
ATTTCGGAGTCCGAGATCGGAAGCGCGAAGCGGTCGCGAAACAGTCGCATCGCCTCGAGCTCCATCTTCTTGGCTTGGTGCGCGATGTTCTGCCCTTCGCCGGCCGGCCCCATACCGAAGCCCTTGATCGTCATGGCCAGGACGACGGTCGGTTGACCGCGATGTTCGAAGGCCGTCTTGTACGCGGCATAGACCTTGACCGAATCGTGTCCGCCGCGGCGCAAAGCCCAGACCTCATCGTCGCTCCAGCCCGCGACCAGCGCGGCGGTCTCCGGATACCGTCCGAAGAAGTGCTCGCGCACGTACTTGCCGTCGCGCGATTTGAACGTCTGATAGTCGCCGTCGACACATTCGGTCATCAGCTGCACCAGGCGCCCGCCCTGGTCGGCGGCGAGCAGCGGATCCCAGTTGCTTCCCCAGATCACCTTGATGACGTTCCAGCCGGCGCCTTTGAAGACGCGCTCCAGCTCTTGAATGATCTTGCCGTTTCCGCGAACCGGACCATCGAGCCGTTGCAAGTTGGCATTGACGACCCAGATCAGGTTGTCGAGCTTCTCGCGCCCGGCGAGCGAGACCGCGCCGAGCGATTCGGGTTCGTCCATCTCGCCGTCGCCGACGAAGGCCCAGACCTTGCGGTCGCCGGCGTCGAGCAGCCCGCGGTCGTGAAGGTAGCGCATGAAGCGCGCCTGGTAGATCGACATGATCGGTCCCAGACCCATCGAGACCGTCGGGAACTGCCAGAAGGCGGGCATCAGCCAGGGATGCGGATACGACGACAACCCTTTGCCGTCGACTTCTTGTCGAAAGTGCTCGAGTTGCTCTTCGGTGATGCGCCCTTCCAGGAACGCGCGCGCGTAGACGCCCGGCGATGAGTGGCCCTGGAAGAAGACCAGATCGCCGCCGCGCTCGGAGGTCGGCGCGCGGAAGAAGTGATTGAAGCCGACGTCGTAGAGCGTTGCGGCCGAGGCAAAGCTCGCAACGTGGCCGCCCAGCTCGGAGCTGACCCGGTTCGAGCGTACGACCGTCGCCAGCGCGTTCCAACGAATGTAGTGACGCAAACGCCCTTCGAGCTCGCGGTCGCCGGGCATCGGCGGCTGCCGCTCGAGCGGGATCGTGTTGACATAGGGCGTCTCCAGACCCATCGAGACGATCGCGCCGTCGCGCTGCGCGGCACCGATCAACCGCTCGATCAAATCGCGCGCGTTCGGGACCTTCCGTGGCCACGACGCCGCTCATCGCGTCGAGCCATTCCTGGGTCTCTTGCGGATCGGGATCGTGCGCCGGCGCCGTCATCTGTTCCGCCAGCTTTTCGCGCGGCGAGCCAATCTCTTTCATGCGGACTGGTCCAATATCGAGTTTGGTTGCCTCCAAAGCAGGCGTAGGCATCTTGCATGGCCCAGCCGTATAGGCCTAAGTCTAAAGCGGGAGCTCAAATGGGCTGAGAGGGCGAGCGTAGGCACGCCGACCGCAAAACCTGATCCGGATAATGCCGGCGGAGGGAGGCTTCCATGAAAGTTTACGTGCGCGGTTCCGATGACTCGATCCGCGTTCCGGAGCGCGAAATCGCGCTGAGCGACGGCACCTTGCACGCCGTCTACGACACCAGCGGACCGTATACCGATCCGGCGCTCACAGTCGACATTCGCCGCGGCTTACCGCCGCTGCGCGAGCGCTGGATCTCGGCGCGTGCGGATACGGTGGAGCTCGAGCGGCCATCCTCGATCTATCGGCGTGGCCGCGACGCGATGGCCCAGCTCGACGGCATTCGGTTTCCGGTCGCTCGCCGGCCGCGCCGCGCCAAACCCGGCGCCAACGTTACGCAGATGCATTATGCGCGCCGCGGCGAGATTACGCCCGAAATGGAGTTCGTCGCGCTGCGCGAGGGGCTGGCGCCCCAGTTCGTGCGCGATGAAATCGCGCGCGGACGCGCGATCCTTCCCGCCAACGTCAACCATCCCGAGAGCGAGCCCATGATCATCGGCCGGAACTCCTTGGTGAAGATCAATGCGAACATCGGAAACTCGGCGGTGAGCTCGTCGATCGACGAAGAGGTCGAGAAGATGACCTGGGCGACGCGCTGGGGTGCCGACACGGTGATGGACCTTTCGACCGGCAAGAACATCCACGAGACGCGCGAGTGGATCCTGCGCAACTCGCCGGTGCCGATCGGTACGGTACCGATCTATCAAGCGCTGGAGAAGGTGGACGGACGGGCCGAAGAGCTCACCTGGGAGCTCTTCAGAGACACGCTGGTCGAGCAGGCCGAACAAGGCGTGGATTATTTCACAATTCACGCCGGAGTGCGATTGCGCTACGTTCCGCTTACCGCCGACCGCGTCACCGGCATCGTCTCGCGCGGCGGATCGATTCTCGCCAAGTGGTGCCTCGCGCATCATCAAGAGAACTTCCTCTATACGCACTTCGAGGAGATTTGCGAGATCATGAAGGCCTATGACGTGGCCTTCTCGCTCGGCGACGGTTTGCGCCCCGGCTGCACGGCCGATGCGAACGACGCTGCGCAGTTCGCCGAGCTCGAGACGCTCGGCGAACTAACCGACGTCGCCTGGAAGCACGACGTTCAAGTGATGATCGAAGGGCCGGGGCACGTGCCCATGCATCTC
>JASHXG010000047.1 GCA_030043675.1 Vulcanimicrobiota bacterium | reverse complement strand
TAAGGGCGCGCGCAAAGCTCGCAAGACCGCGCGCAAAGCTCGCAAGACCGCGCGCAAGACGGCGCGTAAGGTCGGTCGCAAGGTCCGCAAGACCGCGCGCAAAAAGACCACCCGCCGGAAGAAGGCCGCAGCCTAACCCGGCTTTCCTCGACTTCGCCCGGTAACGAGCGGAGTTTCTTTATTGCGAGTCGCGCCAGAACGCGGCTCGCTTTTTTCATTAGACGGTCCGCACGATTGGGCGCAGCCACCAGATCGCCAAGAAGACGCCGGCGCAGAGCGCGCCCGCCAGCATAAACGTGGCGCGTAGCCCAATCGCGGCGGCAATCGCGCCGTCGATGAGCGAGCCGAGCGGGACCACGCCGATCACGATCATCGTATAGACCGAAAGCGCGCGCCCACGCACCTCGTCCGGCGAAAGCATCTGAATCAGGGTATTGGTGGCGCCCAACATCGCCAGCGTACCGACGCCGATTGCGAAGAGCACCGGCAACGCCAGCGCCAGCGTCGGTGCGAATCCGAGCAGCAAAACGCCCACCGACATCAAGAGCCCGGCTTGCAGCCACAGGCGCGAGCGCCGCTCGCGCTGCGCGAAGTACGCGGTAACCAGCGCACCTCCGAAACCACCGACGCCGACTGCCGAGACTGCCCACCCCAGGCCGCGCGCACCGGCATGCAAGACGTGCACCGTGAACGCCGGTATGAGCTGGCTGTAGGGGCGCGCGAACATCGCCGTGATGAGGAGCGTCAGCACGATCCAGCGCAGCGTCGGCTCGCGATAGAGAAAGACGATCCCCTGATGCATCGCGCGCAGCGTGCGCTCCCGCCGTTTCGCGCTCGGCGGCGACGGCCGCATGAGCATCACTGCGGCTACCACCGCGAGCGTCGCGGCGGCGTTGAAGTAAAAGGCTCCCGATACGCCGATCCAGACGATCAGCAAACCTGCCAATGCCGGACCGATCACGGCGGGAGCGTTGAAGGCGACCGAGTTCAGGCCCACGGCGTTCCCGACGTACGGCCGGTCGACCAGCAGCGGCACCCAGCTCTGTCGGGTCGGGGAGTCGAACGCGTTGGCGGCCGAGTTGAGCGCCGATATCAAAACCAAACCGACCATGTCGAGACGGTGGCTCGCGGCGAGGACGGCGAGCAGAAACGCCGCCAGCGCCATGGTCGTGTTGGTGACGAAGAGCACGCGACGGCGGGGCAGCTCATCGGCGGCGACGCCGGCGAGGGGCGAGAGCAGCAGCACCGGTATGGCACGCGCCCCACCCAGAATGCCGAGATCGAGCGCCGCGGCGTGCTGCGTCGCGGCCATCCGCGCCACGAAGTAGCCCATCGCGGTGAACTGCATCCAGGTGCCAAGGTTGGAGATCATCAGGCCGAGCCAGAGCAGGCGAAAGTCCCGATAGCGCAGCGCCGTGAAGATCGAGACCCGCTCGGGGAGCCGTTCCTCCGGGGGCTCGACGGATTCGGTCATGCGCCGCGCGCTCTTAGGCTATCGACGATGAGCGCGGCGATCGCTGCAACCTCGAAGCGCGATGCATCGATGCAGAGATCGTAGATACGCGCATCTCCGAACGTCACGCCGTACCAGCCGCGAATGTACGCGGCGCGAGCTCGGTCGATGCGATCCACCTCGCTTTCGACATCCTTGCGCTCGGCGCGCGTGGTCTGCGTGAGGCGCATGATTCGCCACTCGCGCGGCGCGTGCAAGAAGACGCGCAAGACGTCGGCGCGAGCGCCGAGGATGACGCCGGCACCTCGTCCGAGGATGACGGCACTGCCGCGCGCCGCGTAGTCGCGGACCGCGTCGCGCACTGCCCCGACGAGCTCCTCATCGAGCGGCGCCACGGTCGACGACTCTGCCAGCTCGGGCGTCGCCAGCTCGAGGCCGCTCAAAAGGCGCTCGCCGAGGGTCGGTTCCGCGTCTTCGTTTGCATCGACGACTTCGGGTGCGACGTGCAACCGTTTGGCGACGACGACCGGCAGTTGCCGGTCCACGAATTCGTAACCGAGGATCTCCGCAACCCGCCGGCCCACGGCAAGGGCGCCCGAACCGTATTCATTGGAGATGGTTACTACCACCAGAGGGAAGTACGCAGAATCGAATAGTAGGGTCCTGCCAGCGCACATGCCTGTTATCATCGAAACGCACGACCTTCGGAAAGTCTTTCGCAGCGTCAAACGCGCCCCGGGTGGGCTGGGCGCGTTGCGAACGCTTTTCTCGCGCGACTATGAGGATCGCGTGGCGGTAGCCGGCATTACGATGGCGCTCGAACCCGGCGAGTTGGTTGGCTACATCGGGCCTAACGGCGCCGGGAAGTCGACCACCATAAAAATGCTCACCGGCATCTTGGTTCCGTCGTCCGGACGGGTGCGCGTCGCGGGACTCGTTCCCTGGCAGCGCCGGAAGGAGAACGCGCGCAACATCGGGGTCGTCTTCGGCCAACGCAGCCAACTCTATTGGGATTTGCCGCTGGTCGAGTCGTTCGAGCTGCTGCGCGCCATCTACGGCGTTCCCATCGAGGTGTATCGCCGCAATCTCAACGAGTTCGTCGAGCTCTTGGAGATGGGCGAATTCATGCGAACGCCGGTACGCCAGCTGTCGCTGGGCCAGCGGATGCGCGGCGACTTCGCCGCCGCGCTGCTTCACGACCCGAAGATCGTCTATCTTGACGAACCGACGATCGGGCTGGATGTGGTAGCGAAGGAGGCGGTTCGCGAATTCATCGCGCGGATCAATTCAGAACGCGGCACCACCATCATCTTGACGACCAATGACCTGGCCGACGTCGAGCGTTTGTGCCGCCGTATCGTGCTGATTGACCATGGGACGATCATCTACGACGGCGATGTCGACCGCATTAAGAGCGAGTATGGCCGCTTCCGAACGCTGGTGGTGCGCTTCAGCGCTCCGGTTTCGCAGCCGCATCTCGACGGAGCCCAACTGCTCGGAATGGAAGACTCGAGCGCGCGCTTTCGATTCGACCGGAACCTTCAGCGCGCCGATCTACTGGTACGACAAGCGAGCGAACGTTATCGCGTCGAAGACGTCAGCTTGGAGGAGCCGGACCTCGAATCGATCATCCGGCGCATCTACGTCGAGGGCTACGCCCGGCCGTCGGCGCCATCGGAGGAGCCTCTGTCGTGATTCTTTCCAGTAATACGCGCAAACCGAAGATTCATTCGAGTGCATATGTCGCCCCGACCGCGACGATCAGCGGCGACGTAACGATCGGCGCCGGCTGCGCCATTCTGCACGGTGCCGTGCTCGTCGCCGAAGGCGCACCGATGACGATCGGTGCGCAAACGGTCGTGATGGAGAACGCGGTGCTCAAGGCAAGCGGCGGGAGCGCGCGGCAGTTCCCACTTTCGATCGGCGAACGCTGCATCGTCGGCCCGCAGGCTTACGTCGTCGGCGCGACGGTAGGTAATGGTTGCTTTATCGCGAGCGGCGCGAAAATCTTCAACGGCGCGAGACTCGAAGACGGCAGCGGCGTCGCCCTCGGCGGCATCGTGCACGTAAAATCGCGGCTGCAACGTGGCGCCAGCGTCCCGATGCAGCACATCGCTTTCGGCGATCCAGCGACGATCGCGCCTCCCGAAAAGGCTCCCGAAGTCCACGCTAAGCTCGACTTCTACGGCGAGGTCTTCAACCTCGAGCCCGGCGAGGACGTGCGCGCCCGCGCCGCCGAAGAGTACGCGAAGTTTCTGCGCAAGCTTCACGCGCAAGATGCGGCGCTCGACGAGCACCGCAACGTCAAACCGCCTCCCCGGCGCGCGGGAGAGGAGCCGCCGCAAACGCAGGCGACCCAAGTGGACAAGGTCGTCGATGTGATGATGGTCGAGCTCGAAGAGATGGAGCATCGCCGTCAAGAGGCGATCCGCAAGCAGCGAGGCGGGTAGCCTTCTGAACCTCGCCCCGTATATCGAGTTTGCGCGCAAAGCCTTTGCTCGAGAGGCCACATATCGCGTTGAGGTCCTGACCGAAGTTGGATCGTTCGTCCTCCGCGTCTATATCCTGCGCTCGCTCTGGACGGCGCTCTACGCGCAAAACGCCGAGCCGCTGAACCTCCCGCTGCACAGCATGATCACCTACGCCACCGTGGCGATGTTGATGTCACTCATTCTGGAGGTGGACGGCACGCGCCTGATTCGCGAAAAGATTCGCGAGGGCACGATCGCTACCGACCTCATGAAGCCAATCAGCGTACCGCTCTACTTCTTTAGTGACGGCCTCGGGCAGACGCTCTTGCACGCGCTGCTCGTCATCCCATCGCTCTTGTGCGCCCTGTTGCTCGTCCATATCGACGTACCGTCGCCGGCGGTATTCGCCGCCTTTCTGCTCTCCTTCGCGATCGGCTACGGCGTCAATTTCTTCCTCAACTTCCTTATGAATTCGATCGCATTTTGGACGCTAGAAACGTTCGCAGCGCAACTGATCGTGCGCTGGGCCTCGGATCTTCTCTCGGGACAGATCATTCCGCTCATGTTCTTCCCGGGCATCTTCGGGCGCATCGTTTTCGCGCTACCGTTTGCGGCGATCTATTCGACGCCTCTGCTCATTTACGTGGGCATCACCCCGCCGCATCAGTGGATGGCGAGCTTCGCCGTCCAACTCACCTGGCTGGCGCTCTTCGCCGCGCTCTCGTCGGTCGTTTGGAGAGCCGCCTCACAACGAGTGATAATCCAGGGAGGTTAAGCGGCGAAGAGCTCGTCCACGTAGCACCAGCGCCAATTCTCGCCGGGTTCGAAGGATCGGACGACCGGGTGCTGCGTGGCGTGGAAGTGTTTGGTGGCGTGCGTATTCTTCGATGAGTCGCAGCAGCCGACGTGGCCGCAGGCCAAGCACAGGCGCAAGTGGACCCACGAATCGCCGCTCTTCAGACACTCTTCGCAACCTTGCGAGGTCTTCGGCCTGGGATTTCCGGCATCGTCGATGTGTCTGCACGTCGCTTCATTCATAGCGTCACCCGGGGCAAGTCCCAGAGCACGAGCTCGCCATGGCCGCCGACCGCGAGCCGGGCGACGTCGTAGAGCCGCACGGCATCGCCGCCCCGTAGCCGCTCGCCGTTTGCCTCGACCGTGCCGTCGGCGACGAACAGAAAGCCGTAACGCTTGGGCTCAAAGTCGTGCACGATCGTGCTCCCCTCAACGCGCGCGACACGCAGGCTGGCGCGTTGGGTTATCCGCACGGGAGCCTCCACCGACGGCTCCCCGCTCACGACCGGGAGCCAGCGCCCGCGCCGCTCGTCCGGCGTGAACTCCATTTGCCCGTAAGACGGCGCCATGCCCATCAGCCCTGGAAGCACCCACATCTGCACCAGATGGAGCGGCTCGACGGGACTGCCGTTGTACTCGCTGTGGCTGACGCCGGTTCCGGCGCTCATGTACTGCACGCTGCCCGGCCCCACGATCCCGCGATTGCCCATGCTGTCCTTGTGCGCCAGCTGGCCCGAAAGCACGTACGTCACGATCTCCATGTCGCGATGCGGATGCGTCGGGAAGCCGGTGCCACCGGCGATCGTATCGTCGTTGAAGACGCGCAGCGCGCCCCAGTTCAGGTTATCGGGATCGACGTAGTCGGCAAAACTGAACGAGTAGTAGGTATCGAGCCATCCGTGATTGGCATGCGCGCGTTCGGCGCTTCGCTGGACGGCAAAGACCGGCGCGCTAGAAGTGAGGCTAGTCATGCCTCCTCCGACCATCGGCGGCGGGCACGAGGTTGCGCAAGCGGGCGAGGAGGAGATGGTAGTACAGCATGCCGCGTACCGGTCCAAGCCTCTCCAGCAACGCCGGCTCGTCGACGCGGCGACCGGCCACCAGCGCGAGGCTCCGCGCCACGCCCGAATCGTGCTCCGGGAACGTATCCAAGCGGCCCAAACCGCGCAAGAGCACCAGCGCGGCGCTCCACGGACCGATCCCTTGCAGCCGGCGCAGGCGTTGCGCGGCTTCCGGCGTCGGCAGCGCGTCGAGCTCTTCCTCATCGACCGCGCGATCGACGAAGGCGGCGGCGGTGGCGCGCACGTGGGCCACTTTATTGGCCGAAAGCCCGGCCGATCGCAGGACGCTTAGGTCGGCTTCGAGCCAGCGCTCCGGCGGTGGGAAAACGACCGCCCGAATGCCGCCGGCCGTGATCGGCTCGCCGAGCGCCTCGACGGCGCGCCGCATGATCGCGGCGGCGGCAAAGATCGAGATCTGCTGAAAGAGAATCGCATGCGCGCAGGCCTCCCAAAGCATCGGATAGCGTGGCGGCTTGAGACCGCGCAGCGCGATCGCAACCGGCCGCAGCCAAGCGATGCCGCGACTGCGCGCGTACCAATCACGAAGGTCGACCTCGGTCCCCAGCATGCGCGCAACCACCGGTAACCAGCGGTCAGCGTAGCGACCGGTCGCACGGACCTCGATCGAATGGCGATCGTGCTGACGAATCGCCAGCAGTGCGGCACCTCGCTCATCGCGCAACGCACGATAGAGCACGCCGTCCGCGGCGACGACGTCGACGACGTTGCTTGCCAAGCGCCGCAACGCATCGCTCGTGAGGTCCAAGCGGAAAGGGACGCGCACGGGGAGCAGTAAGCGGGCGCCGAAGGTTCTCATCGGTGCTTGGCGCCTATCTGCAATACTGGCGGATCAACGTTCTCACGATGCTCGAGTATCGGGCGAACTTCGTGATGTGGTTCGTCTTTACGATCGTCTATCACGGCGTCGCGTTGGCAGCCCTCTATGTGACGATGCGTCAGTTCCCGTCGATGAACGGCTGGGACTTTCGCCAGATGTTCTTCCTCTACGCCCTTTGGATGGCCGGTCACGAGCTGCACAATACCTTCTTCTTCACCGTCGTGAGCGTTCCCGAGTACGTGCGCGAGGGGCGCTTCGATCGCTTTCTGGTTCGGCCGCTCGACACGCTCTTTCAAGTGCTGACCGTACCCCAGCAGATCGTTCCGGACGGTCTGGTGCTGGCGCTCGTAACGCTCGTCATCGCCACGACGGCCGCAAACGTGCGAGTCGACTGGATCTTTGTCCTCTTCGTTCCGCTGATCGTTCTCGGCGGCGCCTTGATCGACTTCGGCATCTCGCTAGTCGTCGCGACGTGTTCGTTCTGGTTCGTACGCGTCGATACGCTGCGCTGGGTCGTAATGTCGCTGGAGCAAGACTTCACCCGGTACCCGATCAGCATCTACACGCGCGGCGTGCGGATCGTGCTGTCGTTCGTGCTTCCGTTCGCTTTCATGAACTACTTCCCAGCCACATACTTCCTTGCGAAGGCGGAGAACGGTCTGCACTTGAATCCGGCCGTCGGTTTGCTGACACCCGCAATCGGGGCCGTGTGGCTGACGGCAGCCTACGCGTTCTGGCTTGTCGGGCTGCGTCACTATCAGGGAACGGGCTCGTGAAACGCGCTGCGTTCATCGCGGGCGCCGGAGCGTGGACGCTCGTACCGAGCGCGGTTTCGGCTGCCTCGTTGCACGCCAAAGTCCACGCAATCGCGCGCGCGATGCCGGGCACGCTCGGCGTCTACGCGCGCTCTCTGGCTTCCGGCCCGCCGCTGGTCGCCTACCACGCCACCGAACGCTTCCCGACCGCATCGATCATCAAAGTCTTGATCATGACGACGGCCTACGCGATGGCGGAGATCAAGCGGCACGTGTTGAGCGCGAAAATCACGTACGACAGCAGCCAGCTGATCGGAGGGTCAGACTTCTTGAGCGGCGCCCGAGACGGCGAGCGGTTCACCGTCAAGCAGCTGATCGTGCCGATGATTCAGGTCAGCGACAATACCGCTGCGAACCTTTTGATCGGCCACTTTGGCGTCTCCACGATCAACGCCGTAGGCGCGCGCGCCGGCATGTCGCGGACGCGCCTCGCTCGCAAGTTTATGGACTACGCCGCCATCGAGCATCATAACGAAAACGTCTCAACGCCCGCCGACATGGCGCACTTGCTGTACTTGATCGAACGCGGTGCGCGCGAAGACGTGCACACGATTGTTTCGCCCAGCCATTGCCGCACGATGATCGAGATCATGCTCGGGCAAACCGACCGCGATGGAATCCCGGCCGGGCTCCCGCCGCGCGTCTCGGTCGCGAACAAGACCGGCGAGCTCGACGGAACGCGTAACGATATCGCAATCGTCGAGCCGTTTGGCGACTCACCATTCGTCCTCGCGATCATGACGAAAGACGCATACGATTACGCGGCATCGTACGATGCGATCCACGCCGTCACTCGCGCGACGTACAGCGCAGCGGCTAAGACCTTCGCGTAGCCTCGGCGCCGGTGTGGATCCGGCAGCCGAAGGCCTCGCCGCCGCCGACCAGCGCGAGTTTGGCCGCGCGGGCCAGCCGCTTGAAACGCGCCTCCTGGGACTTGGCAACCGCGTACGATCGCGGATGCCACCAAGCCAGGAGCTTGAAAGGAAGTCGCCCGCGGGTATACTTAGCGCCCCGACCGCGCCGGTGAGCCGCCAATCGCCGTGAAAGGTCGGTTGTGGCGCCGGTGTAAAGCGTTCCGTCGCGGCAACGGAGGACGTAGACCGCGGGGCAATCAGGAGCCGGCGACGCCCGCGTACAACGATGCAGCATGGGCACCCTCAAGCTCTTCTCGATTCCGCGGACCGGCACATACCTGGGCATCCTCGTACTGATTGGGGCGGCGGGCGGCGATCAGCCGCTGCCGGCGCTCACTCCGAACGCGGCAATCGCCGCCATGGTCAACGCGGTTGACGCGAACCGGCTGAAGGCCAGCGTCGAGACGCTGGTCGCATTCGGTACGCGCAACGACTTCTCCGAAACGCAGTCGACGGAGACGCACGGAGTCTTCGCGGCGCGGGATTGGATCGCCGGGCAGTTTCGTTCGATCGCCGCAGGAACGGGCGGACGCATGAGCGTCGCTCTCGATACCTATCTCCAGCCGAAGACGCCGCGCACGCCTCGCGCCGTTACCGAGTCGAGCGTGATCGCGACCCTGCGGGGTGACGCTCCCGGACGACTCTACGTCATGTCGAGCCATTTCGACGATTGCGACGGTCGCTGCACCGACGGCGTCGGCGTGGAGCCGGGCGCCGACGACAACGCATCAAGCGTGGCCGCGGTGTTGGAGGCGGCGCGGGTCATGACGAGCACGCACTTCAAGGGCACGATCATCTTCGCGGCCTTTGACGGTGAAGAGCTCGGGTTGTGGGGCTCGAATCACTACGCGCACGAGCTGGCCGCCGCTCGCGCCCCCGTGCTCGCCGTCCTGAACAACGACATCATAGGAAACTCGGTCGGCGGTGACGGTGAGTCCGAGCCTGACGTCATCCGAGTCTTTAGCCAAGGGCTTCCGGCCGGTACCAACGTCGACGCGGTCAACTTGGTGGGATCAGAGAACGACTCGCCGTCGCGCGAGCTCTCGCGATTCATCGCCGAGGTCGTACCGCTCTACGTCCCGAACTTCACCGTGCGTCAAATCTTCCGATCGGACCGGTTCATGCGCGGCGGCGATCAGCAGTCCTTTCAGGCGGTCGGGTATGCGGCGGCCATTCGATTCGTCGAAGCGCACGAGAACTTCACGCATCAACACCAAGACGTGCGCATGCAGGGCGGCGTTCAGTATGGAGACCTCCCCCAATACATCGACGCCCAATACTTGCGGCGCGCGACGCAAGCCAACGTCGCGGCGCTCGCGACGCTCGCCCTGGGACCAGCTCCGCCAACCGGTGTACAAATGCCGCTCGAGCACCTCGGATACACCTCGACGTTGCGCTGGACACCGGCCGCGGGCGCGGTATCCTACGAGATCCTCTGGCGTGCGACCGACGCTCCGCAATGGCAACACGCGCGCGACGTCGGCGATGTGACGCAGAGCACCGTCCACGTCTCGAAGGACGATTACATCCTGGGAGTGCGCAGCGTCGATGCAAACGGTCTGCGTAGCCCGGCGGTTTATCCCACCGCCCTGCGCGAGTAGCTCGTCTCGCCTTTGGCCGATCGCTCCTGCGGCGGACCGACCGCGTTGAGCAGCGCTTTGAAACGCGCGCGCTGCACGATCGGTCCGAACCACGCGAGGCTGCGCAACATCAGGAGCGCCGGCTCGCGCTTCTCGAGGGCCCGTTCCAGGTGGTCGAGAGCCTCCTCGAGCCTTCCGATGCCGACGGCGACAGTCGCAAGGTTGAAGCCGACGACGAACTCGGTGCGCGCCATCTCGAGCAGGCTTGCGTAGATCGTCTCGGCCCGTTCCGTGTCGCCGCACTCCGCGTACGCGCGGCCCAGCAACGGGAGTCGAAGCGCAAGATCCTCGGCTCGGTCCTGCGGCAGCAGCAGCAGATCTGCCAGGGCTTCGGCAGGTTGTCCGTTGAGAATGTACGCCTGGGCGCGGTGACGCCGCGCGATCGTAAAGTCGGCACCGCCTTCGATCAAACCCGAGAGCGAGTCGATCGCGCCGCGATAGTCGCCGGTATGTAAAAGTATGCGCGCCAAGAAGAGCTGCAGTACCGGTGACGACGGCTCGATCAAAAGAGCGCGCTGCATCTCTCGCAACGGCCTGTCACTCACGCCCTTACACATATAGAACCAAGCCGCGTTCACGTAGACTGAAGTCGATTTCGGATTCAACCGAATCGCGGTTTCGATTTCACGCTCGGCATCGGCCCAGTTCCAATCGCAGAAGAGCAGAATGTTCGCCAGCGTGGCGCGCGCCTCAGCCGACGTTGGATCGATTTCGAGCGCGCGGACGAGCGCAGCTTTGGCTTTGGGAAACGTAAACGAGCCGGGGGCGTACCAGTATTCGGCCATGATCGCATAGGCTCGCGCCAGCCCGATCATTGCCGGCACGTACTCGCGATCGACTGCCAGGGCCGCCTCAAACTGCTCCGCAGCGGACGTCAGCGAGCTCGCCGTGCGCTTCTCGAGCAGGTAGCAGCCGCGACAGTAGTGCTGTAGGGCCTCCGGGCCGCTTCGCAAGAGACGGTCCGCGTTCTCCTCGTTCGACCCGACCGATTCGACGATGCCCGGTGCGACCACGCTCACGGGCGTGACGAAACGATAGCCCTTGCCGCGCACCGTCATGACGTAAGCCCGATCCTTCGCGCGTTCGTCGAGGAGCTGGCGCAACATATAGACGTGTTGTGAAAGATTGCCGTCGCTAACGGTCGTTTCGGGCCAGATCCGCGATGCAATCGTCTCTTTGTCGATGACGCTGCCGTTAGCGTGGATGAGTAGAACCAGCAGTCGCGCGAGCCGGTCCGGAAGCGGCGTGACGTCGGCTCCATGGTAGAGTAACCCCCGCGACGGATCGAGACGGAACGAGCCGAATGCGTAGACCGGCGACGGGTTCGCTTGAGGATTCGTCTTCGACTGAGCGCTCATCATCAACTTTCAAATGATCGGTGAGCGCTGATTGTGACTTTTGTCCTCGCGGAATCGCAATCGCGAATGCGCGCGGCGCCGCGGGACGCAGCTTGGACGCAGACTGATCGAGCATGCCGCGCAGGCGCCCCGTCACGACGTCCCAATCGAGGCCTGTCGTGGAGAGCAGAACCAGCGCCAGCATCTCCGTGATCGGGCTCGCAGCCTTTTCCGCGTAGTGGGCCAGGGCGCAGTCGGCGCGTCTGAGCCGCGCTGCGGCCCGTTGGAGGCGGCGCTCTGGGATGGTAGCGAGCGCATCATCGAGCAACACGGACAGGAAGTCGCAAGCCGCGCTGCGCCGCTCGGCGGACTCACCCAGCATCTGCGGAACGATCAAACAAAGGCGCGCGTAGAGTACCCCGCGCAGCGACGCATCGACCCCGCAATGCTCGTCGTACGCCGGGCGTAAGAATAGGCGCATCGCCACGAAGCGATCCTGCGTCGCCAATAGGTGTTCGATCGCGCGCGCGCGCCACTGCATGGCTGCAACGTGGTCCTCGCGCGTTCTTACGCAGGCGTGCAGCACCCCCGCTGCGCGAGCGGCCAATCCTTGGTAGCCGAGGATCGCGGCGCGGCTGTGCTCTGCAAGGGCAAGCGTTTCGGCGCGCTGCCACTGGCCTTCGCGCGCGAGGTGACGCGCGCACTCGATCACCATGGCGCCGCGCTCCCATCCGTTCCGCGGCAAAGCGACGCATTCCGGCGACGGGCGCCACGAGCACGAGCGTCCGAGGCGAGCCTGCGAGATTACCATGAGGGATTGATATCGCTCGAGGTCGTCGCGCGCCAGCGCGTCGAATGCCGCTTGTGCGTACTCTTCGGCCCGGGCGGGATCTTCCCGCAGCAGCGCCAGCCGCGCTCGCCCCAGCAGGTTGCCGGGCGGCGCAACCTGCTGGAGATGCTCGAGCGCTTCGTCGAGCCGGCCCAAGCGCAAACTCGCGTCCGCCCGGCAGGAGCAGGCCAAGGCGAACGCTTCGGCTTCCGGCGCAAGCCGCCGCAGGTTACCGGCGATCGCGCGCATTTCCAACGCGTTGCCTCGATCGCGGGCCCGCAGATAGGCTTCGTACTCGCGTTCGAACCGCGTGGCGGGAGCATCTTGACGCGAGGGGATGTCTCGCGGCGCAAGGGTGCTCGGCTCGACGATGGTGCGGGCGTAGCGCGCAATCGCGGAGACTGCATCGGCGCGCCAGCGCTGAAAGTGGCGGCGCGAGACGCCGCAACGACGCGCGAGCTCGGCGTTCGTTGCACGGTGATTGAAGTCAGCGTCGAGAATCGCGCTCCTCAATTTGGCCGCGTTCGTACCGGCGCCGGCAAGGGCCGCACCGATGATGAGCTCGAGTGCGGCCAGTGCATTCGCCTGGCCTGTCGCGCGGCAAACCGCGTGCATGAGCGGCGCCGCCGCCAGCGTCTGCGGCTTTCGGATTGCGCGCAAGAGGCCGATCACTTGACGCTCCATGCTGCGCTGCAAGAGATACTCGCGGTCGGCGGTGGTCGGCGCCAGCATTGACACCATAGCGATAGGATAAGCGAGAACGTGACGGTGTGCTTCAGGCAATCACAAGACGCGCGAACGTTGCGCCGGCATATGGCTTTGATTCTTGTTGAGATTGTTGATGATCGTTGATGCGAAAGTGGCTGAATTCGCAACTTGTATCAACAACCATCAAAAGGGCCGCTTCTTGCGCCTCCGTAAGGTCGGTTGCACGCGTCATACCCGACGCACAACTCGGAAGCCAACGACATGAGGGATCGCACAATGAATTCGCATTGCACCCTCCGTCGCGCGGCCGTCGCCCTCTCGGTTTTGGCGGCGTTCCTGTTCCAGGAAACATGGGCACTGGCAGGCGTCACCGGTAACCTAGGCGGCACGATCAAGGATTCGAGCGGTGCACCGATTGCCGGCGTGCACGTGCAGGCAGTCTCGCCCTCGGAGACCCGGACCGCGACGACGGATGCGGG
>JASHXG010000004.1 GCA_030043675.1 Vulcanimicrobiota bacterium | reverse complement strand
CATCGCCAAGTGCTCGGGCTTCTCGCGCACCTCGAGCAGCGGGACCTGGTGCGCGCGGAACGTGCCCTCGATTTGCACGCCGTCGACGACCTTCGGGCCGGTCCAGCCCTTGGGCGTCTTGAGAACGATGGCGGGCCACGCTTCGCGCCGCTGAAACCCGTGCGTGCGGGCGCTGCGCTGAATCTCACGGATGCGCGCCAGCACGCGCTCGAGGGTTGAAGCCATCAGCTCGTGCATGCGCATCGGGTCGTCGCCCTCGACGAGGTAGGTTTCGTAGCCGTAGCCTTCGAGGAGCGCGAGGAGCTCGTCGCCGGGGATACGCGCTAAGACGGTCGGCCCCGCGATCTTGTAGCCGTTCAAGTGCAGCACCGGAAGCACGGCCCCGTCGCGCTGCGGGTTGAGAAACTTGTTGCCGTGCCAACCCGTTGCCAATGGACCGGTCTCAGCTTCGCCGTCGCCGACGACCGCGCAGACGATCAGATCGGGGTTATCGAAGGCGGCGCCGTACGCATGCGCGAGCGAATAGCCGAGCTCGCCGCCCTCGTGAATCGAACCGGGGGTATCGGGCGAGGCGTGGCTTGGGATGCCTCCCGGAAAGGAGAACTGTTTGAAGAGGCGCCCCAACCCGGTCTCGTTCTGCGGAACGTTGGGATAGCGCTCGCTGTACGTGCCCTCGAGGTACGTGTTCGCAACCACGCCCGGCGCGCCGTGTCCCGGCCCCGCGATGAAGATCATGTCGAGGTCGTAGCGCTTGATAATCCGGTTGAGATGCACGTAGACGAAGTTGAGTCCCGGGGTCGTTCCCCAATGGCCCAGCAGGCGGGGCTTGATATCGTCGGGAACGAGCGGCCGCTTCAACAGCGGATTGCGATCCAGCAGATAGATCTGGCCAACGCTGAGATAGTTGGCCGCGCGCCAGTAAGCGTCGATGCGCTCGAGCTCAGCGGGGGCGAGCACGCGTTCGGGAGCGGTTGCAGTTTCCATTGAGGACATCGTACGCGAGCTTCGCGAAGAAGTGAAGAACGTTTCGCTGCAAACGTTTGGAGGCGGCAAACGTCCCGCTCGTTAGGCCGAAGGCCCCAGGCGTTCAACGGGTTGTGCCGAGGGGATGCTTGCTGGCAGACTATCCAATAAGCTGCCGCCAATTTATGAAGTGCGGCGCAAAGGATATTGCCCGATGCGTAGACATCTGAACGAACGCGGCCAGGTCTTGCCGATGGTCGCTATTTGCCTCGCGGTGCTGATGGGTTTCGGCGCTCTGTCGATCGACGCGGGGTACCTCGAATACCGCCAGCGCCAACAGCAGAGTGCGGCCGACGCCGCCGCGATCGGCGGCGCGCAGCAGCTGGTCTACGACGGATGCGGCGATTCGAGCGCGGCGTACACCGCGGCGTATAACGATGCGGCTACCAACGGCTTCGCCGACGGCGGCAACGTGAAGGTTACGCCGAACAATCCGCCCACGTCCGGACCGTATGCGAACAATAACTGCGCCGTGCAGGTCACGATCACCAACCAGCATACCCAGACGTTCCTCTCGCGGCTGTTCGGCTGGACGGGCGGCATGAGCGAGTCGACGTCGGCGACGGCCGAGGTCGTCTCGAATCGGAACCCGCCCTGCATCAACGTGATCGGCAGCACGGCGACCTCGAACTTCAGTGGCGCCACGGTCGACGCGGACTGCGGAATCAACATCAACAACACCGCAAACTTCTCAAACGCAACGGTCACGGCGCCGAGCATCGGCTACGCCGGCGCAACGCCGACCGAAACCGGAGCGACCTTCTCGAAGGCCACGCCCTCGAAGATGCTGCCGGTCGCGGACCCCTGTCCGGAGATCGCGGGCTGCGCGTGGCTGACTGCGAATACGCCGTCGACGACGAACTGTCAAAACTATACCGCCTCGAAGGGAACGGTCCCGCAAGGTTGTTACGATAGTCTCAACCTCCAAAATGCGAACGTGACGCTCTCCGGAACGTACGTGCTCAACGGCACCAGCAACTTCAACGGGGCGAACGTTACCGGCAGCGGCGTGACGATCTACGTCACGGCCAATGGGACCCCGCCCGACTTCAACGGCGCCATGGTCACCCTTTCCGCGCCGAGCAGCGGCGACAGTGAAGGCGTTCTCTACTACCAAGTTGCCGCCAACAAGAACAATCCCAACTTCAACGGCGGCTGCATGCCGAGCTTTTCTGGGCTGATCTACGCGCCGGGCGCACCCGGCGTGGCCATCAACGGAACCGGGGGAGCCAATAACTACGCCCCGATCGTTGCGGGCGGCCTCGACACCACGAAGGGCACGAACAGTAACTTCGGCGCCGCGCCGCCCAACGGATCGCTGATCAAAGAGACCGTGCTCGTCCAGTAGTTTCTCTTTTATAGTAATCTAGGCGCATGGCTGGTGAGAACGCCGGCGCAAACGCGTTCGCCGTGATCGCGGCGACGCCGCTCGAGGCGAACGCCGTGCGGCGGGCTTGTCCCGGCGTTCGCGTTATCGAGAGCGGCGTTGGGCTGGCCCGTGCGAATCCGGGCGACCTCGGCGAATGCGTGGTGAGCTGCGGCCTCGCCGGGGGATTGCGCGCGGACCTCGCCGGCGGGACGCTGTTGATTCCGCGCGAAGTGCGCCGGCCCAACGGCGAGACGCTGCAGTGCGATGCCGAGCTGGTCGACGCGCTGCTCGAAAGCGCGCGCCGTTTGCGAATCGAGCCGGTAACGGATCCGCTGCTGACCGCGGAGCGGATCGTGAACGGCGCGGAGCGCGCGCAATGGGCGGCGCGCGGTTACGCCGGCGTTGACATGGAGACCGGTCTCGTTGCTGCGCCGCGCGTCGCCGCGGTGCGCGTCATCCTCGACACGCCGCAGCGCGAACTTTCGAACGCCTGGCTAGATCCCGCTCGCGCGCTGCGCGATCCGCGCAACTGGCCGCAGGCGCTCTGGCTCGCGCGCGCGGCGCCGAGCGCTGCGCGGCTTGCCGCTCGAGTCGTGGCGGGGGCGAACTTCGGCGCTGCTCGCTAACCGTGTCTCGCAGGGTATCGGCCGCCAGGCGGGTATTACGGGTCAGATGGTGATCGAGCGCATCGACTCCCCCGCCGACGTCAAGCGCCTCCGGCGCGACGAGATCGACACCGCGGCGAGTGAGATACGAGAACTGCTCGTTCAAACGTGCGCCGTGAACGGCGGCCACTTGGCGCCGAATCTCGGCGTCGTCGAGCTCACCCTCGCCTTGCATCGCGTGCTCGACCTCCCGACCGACAAGCTGGTCTGGGACGTCAGTCATCAGACTTACGTCCACAAGATTCTGACCGGGCGTCGCGGGCGCTTCGCGACCATCCGTAAGGGCGGCGGCCTGTCGGGCTTCGCGATGCGCAGCGAATCGCCGTACGATCCGTTCGGTGCCGGTCACGCGAGCACCGGTGTTGCCGCGGCCCTGGGCATGGCGCAGGCGCGCGATCTGGTCGGCGGCGACGAGACGGTCGTCGCGGTGCTGGGCGACGGCGCGTTAACCGGCGGGCTGGCCTACGAGGCCCTCAACAACGCCGGCGGCCTGAAGAGCCAGTTCATCGTCATTCTCAACGACAACGAGATGTCGATCGCGCCCAACGTCGGCTCGATCGCCTCGTACCTCTCGGTATTGCGCAGCAAGCCGTTTGCGAACTTCGTCCGCGGTACCGGCAAGATGATGCTCAAGCGTCTTCCGCTCGGGGCCGCCGTCAAGAAGGCCATCGAGGGCGCGGAGATCGGCGCGATGCACTTCATCGGTCCCTCGGAGAAGACCGCGGTGATCTTCGAAGAGCTGGGCTTTCGCTATATCGGCCCCATCGACGGCCATAACTTCGACGTGCTCGTCGACGCGCTGCAGACGGCCAAGGCCATCGAACGGCCGGTGCTGTTGCACGTGCGCACGGTCAAGGGCAAAGGCTACGAGCCGGCCGAGCGCGACTCGCGCACCTTCCACGGGGTCGGCGCCAACGCGTTCGAGCCGAGCAACGGCAGCAAGAAGAGCAGCGCCGGCGCGCGTCCGAAGTTCCAGGACGTTTTCGGCGACGCGATGATTGCGGTCGCCGAGAAGGATCCGCGGGTGGTCGGCATCACCGCCGCCATGCCCGACGGTACCGGCCTCTCGAAGTTCGGCAAGCGGTTTCCGGAGCGGTACTTCGACGTCGGCATCGCCGAGGCGCATGCGGTCTGCTTTGCCGCCGGCCTGGCCTCGAGCGGTTTGCGCCCCGTCTGCGCGATCTACTCGACCTTCCTGCAACGCGCCTACGACCAGATCGTGCACGACGTGGTCGTGCAGAATCTGCCGGTCGTCTTTTGCATGGACCGTGCCGGCTTTGTCGGTGACGACGGCCCGACGCATATGGGCCTCTACGACATCGCCTACCTGCGCACGCTCCCGAACATGACGCTGATGGCGCCGCGCAACGAAGCCGAGCTTCAACCGATGCTCGAGCACGGGCTCTCGCTGGGCGCTCCGGCCGGGATTCGCTATCCGCGCGGGTCGAGCAGCGGCAAGCACGACGAGCCGCTCGCGCCGCTCGTCCACGGCAAGGCCGAAGTCTTACGGCGTGGAAGCGGCGTCGCGATCCTGGCGTACGGCACGACGGTCGACATCGCGCTCGATGCCTACGACCTGCTGAAAGAAAAAGAGAGTGGGGGGCTGCCGACGGTCGTCAACGCGCGCTTTGCAAAGCCGCTAGACGAGGCGTTGCTGGTCGAACTGGCGCGCGATCACACGCATGTCGTGACGCTCGAGGAGCACTCGCTCGCGGGCGGCTTCGGCTCGGCGGTCGCCGAGTTCGTTTCGGATCGCGGCTTGGCGCTGCGCGTCGAGCGCATCGGCGTGACCAACGTGCTGGTGCAGCACGACTCGCAGGACAAGCAGCGCGGACTCTTCGGTCTCAACGGCGAGTCGGTGGCGGCGCGCGTGGCGGAGCTCACGCGTCCGCAGGCGGCTACAGTAACGGAATTTGTGGCGCGGCCTCGCGCGGCACGAGGCCGGTAAGCCGCGGGTCGTCGCCAATCTCGATCTTGCGCGTGTAGGGCGTAAAGCCGGAGCGCCGATAGAACTCGAGCGCGTTGGGATGATCCAGGCTGCACGTATGGACCCAGAAGCGGCCGATCGGCTTTGCCCACGCGAGCTCGATCGCGCGATTCATCAACCAGCGCCCGATCCCGGCTCCCACCAGCTTCGCGGTTAAGCCGAGGTACGCGATCTCGCACTCGCCGGGCGTGCGGAAGTCGAGCTCAAGCAATCCCTCTTCGCTTGCGCTCTGCTCGACGACATAGATCTCTTCGTTCGGATCATTGATGACCGCATGGAGTTCATCGCGAGTCATCACCAGACGCGAAAACCACAGGTACTCATCGCCGATCTTGTGAAAGAGCGCGAGGTACCAATCGGCATCCGGCGAGGCAACCCGGCGAAGCGATGTTGACGCAGGAAGCATATCGGCACGCGGCATTGGCCGCTCGCGCATCTCCAAGAATGTCTGGACGGCGGCGATCTTCCCCGCGGGAAGATCGATGTAACCATCGGGCAGCTCGAGCTTGTGGCTCATCGGGGCAGCGTCACGAGGCTCATCCGTGCCATAACGCGAGACTTCGCAGGTGACGATAACGCTCTTCCTGCCCGAACTCGGCGGCACGCTGGCCGGCGTCTTCCGGCTGCAGCCGGCGGCTTTCGAGCAGGCCGCCTCGGCGTCGCAAGCAGCGATGCTGCTCGGCCTCGCGATCGTTCTTCTGGCCGGCCTCAGCGAAGCGGTCGCGCAGAGCATCGTCCTCTTCGCCAACCGCGTGAAGCCGGCGCGCCTGTTCTTCAGCTGGGCGACGGGCGCGCTGCTCTTTTTCTTCGGGTACGCGTTCCTCGTGATCAGCACGTGGCTGGTCTGCCGGCTGCCATGGACGCCGCACCTCGGCTTGCAGGAGCTGGCGATCGTGCTTGCGCTCAGCTACGCGCCGTTGCTCTTCTCGTTCCTCGGCGCGCTTCCGTACTTGGGTCCCGGCATCCTCACCCTGCTGCGCATCTGGCATCTGCTCGCGATGGTCGCCGGGGTCGAGGCGATCGGGCGCGTGGGAATCCCGACGGCAGCGGTCTGCGTGGCGCTGGGGTGGACGATGATGTTGCTCGCGCAACGCAGCTTCGGCAAGCCGATCGCGCTCCTCGGCACGCGCATCCTGGATGCGGTCGCCGGCGTGCGGTTGATCGATGACGAACGCTTGATCGTCGGACGCGCCGTTGCCGGCATGCGGAAGTCACCGGAGACCGCAGGCGAGAGCGGCGACTCTACGCCGGTGGCCCTGGACGATGTTGCGGCAAACCCCGCCCGCTGGAAGGTCGTGCTCGGACTGCTCGGCGTGGCTTTCCTAGCGCTGATCGTTTCGCTGGCGCTCGCGCCGATGCGCACCGCGCTCTTCGGATGGGCCGCGGACTCATCGCGGCTCGTCCGCGTGCCGATCGATCTGATTTGGCTTGCAGTTTTGGGGCTGGTGGTTGCGGCGATCATGGCGCCACTCGAAACGTTGGGATGGTGGGCCGGCTGGTACGGCGATCGCATCGAGACTTCCGCGGATGTCGCGCCGCGCGATGAGACGGCTGCGCGCGCGGGCGTCGCGCGCTATGCGATCTATCTGGACGGCATCGCCCAATCGAGCTCGCGTTACACCTGGGACATCGAGCCGTTTTTGGACGCGCTCGCGCTGGAGCTGCCCCCGAGCGTCTGCCTGATTCGCGGCGTGATGGCCTATTCGGTGATCAACCGTCCGCTCGACGACGATCCGCTCTGGTCGCTCTTGTGGAAGTTCGTTGACGCCGAACGGGTCGGAAGCGGCGTGTTCGCCGCGCTGTTGGGCATGATCGTCAACCTGCGCAACGTGCTGATCGTGGGCGTCTCGGCGGATCCGCGCTACGGCCCGATGTACAATTTCGGCGTCGCGTACGTGATGTACCGCTCACTGATCGCCAACGGTTATCGCTTGCGCAGCGGCACACCCGTAACGCTGATCGGCTACAGCGGCGGGGCGCAGATGGCATGCGGCGCGGCGCACTTTCTCAAAGCCGCGATCGGCGCTCCGGTCGACGTGATCTCGCTCGGGGGCGTGATCAGCGGAGACGATCCGATTCTGGCACTCGAGCATCTCTACCATCTCGTGGGCACCAAGGATCACATCGAACGCATCGGCCCGGTGATGTTTCCGTCGCGCTGGGCGATCGCCGTGCGCTCGTACTGGAATCGCGCCAAGCGCGTCGGACGGCTGACGGAGATCTCGCTGGGGCCGGTCGGCCATCAAGTGCCCGGCGGGATGCTGGATCCGAATGCGCGACTACCCGATGGCCGGAGCAATCTGCGTCAGACGCTGGATTACATCGAAGCGGTCGTCGGACGCGCGCCGCGCGACGCGCCGGGTCAGCGCAGATTCGGCTCGGGTGTCGGCGAGGCCGGGATGTAGGTCGTCGCCGCCCGGTGCACGGCCGCCGGCGCGGGCGCAGAGCAAATCGCTTCGCCGACGCGCACCAAGCAGGCTTGTTCGGTCACGCGGTCGAGGCGCCAAAGCCGGTTGCCCGCTTGGAGGTAGTGGTAGCGGAAGAAGAGCTCAAAAACGATTACGATCAGCGCTACCGCTCCGAAGACGTACCAGGCCCTGCGAAACGTCACAATCGCGCACCTCTCATAGCACGGTAGTTCCCTACGGCCTCGGCTCGTGCCGCCGCTTGCAATCAAAGTCTAACGTGAGTGGTACGGTCATGGTTCGCCCTGAGCTTGTCGACAGGTCACCATGACACTGGGAGAGGCGCAGGGTGACACAGGGAGGAAGCGATTGGTGTGGCAGCGGCGTTCTACCTCGCTTGGATTGTTGCGGTCGTGCTGGTGGCGGTCGGCATCTGGGCGCTGGTGGCGCCGCACGAGCTGGCGCGCCGCTACGGCGTGGCGACGGAGAGCAGACACGAGGCGGCTGCATACGTGCGCGCCGTCGGCATCCGCGACATCGCGATCGGCATCATCTTGGCGGCAACCGCCTACT
>JASHXG010000331.1 GCA_030043675.1 Vulcanimicrobiota bacterium | reverse complement strand
CGACCTTCGCGGTCTATCCGTGGGCGACGGCGCCCGAAGGACGAGAGGCGCGCTTGATCTGCGACATCGCGATGCCCGACGGCTCGCCGTTCGAAGGTTGCCCGCGAACCACGCTTCGGCGGGCGATCGAAAGCGCGCCCGCACTGAACGGCACGCGCGTTGGACTCGAGATCGAGTTCTATCTTTTCGAGCGACGCGGCGAAACGGGTTCGACGGCGACTTCGGACGTCGGCTCGTATTTCGATTTTTCGGCCAACGATCGCGGCGAGGAGGCGCGCAATGCGATCGTGGCCGCGTTGCAAGCGATGGGCGTGCCAATCGCTTCGGCGCACCACGAACATGGCGCCGGCCAGCACGAGATCGACGTCGCGCACGACGATCCGCTAGCCGCTGCCGATCACGCCCTGACGTTACGGACGATCGCCAAGCACGTCGCCGCCGATTTCAACTTGGAGGCCACGTTCATGCCTAAGCCGCTCGAAGAGCGCGCCGGGAGCGGTCTGCACGCCGACTTCCTGCTGGCGCAGGAGAGCGACGAAGAGATGGCGCTCTACGTCGTCGGCGGATTGCTGGCGCACGCGCCGGCGACGACCGCGATCTGCAATCCGACGGTCAACTCCTACAAGCGTTTGGTCGCCGCATGGGACGCGCCGGTTTACGCGGTCTGGTCGGAGCGCAGCGCAAACGCGCTGGTGCGCGTTCCACCCGGGCAAAAACCGCCGCGCGTCGAGATGCGTAGTCCAGATCCAGCCTGTAATCCATATCTTGCGCTGGCGGTACTGATTGGCGCGGCCGCCGACGGTATCGCACGCGGTACGCTTCCGGGACCGCCGTTGGCAGGCTCGACCTACGATCTCAGCAATCGCGATCGGCGCGAGCGCGGCATCGGCACCCTGCCAAAATCGCTGCGCCAAGCGATCGACGAACTCGACGGTGATGCGGTCGTGCGCGCTTCGCTCGGCGACCATCTCTATCACGCCTTTCGCGACGCCAAGCTCGAAGAGTACGAACGCTACCGCCGCGCCGTTCACCCCTGGGAACGCGAGCAGTACCTACGGCTATACTGACTCCCGTCGAATTGATCGAGATCTGCGACTCGGACTTCGAGTGGATGCTCGGGATCGTGCAAGAGCGCGAGGGTCTGCGTCTCCCGCCCGGCGGCGTCGACGAGCCCGTCATACTGCGAATCGTCCGTGAAATGACGAAACGGCTTTACGCTGCTGGATGTTCTGGTTCGTGGATGATCGTGCGCGACGGCGAAGTGGTGGGCTTATGTAGTTACAAGCGCCCACCGGCTGATGGCCGGGTCGAGATCGGATACAGCACCGCGCCCCAGCGCCGGGGCGCCGGCATCGCGACCGCAGCCGTGGCCGCAATCGCGCAGATTGCGACCGCCGACCCCGCTATCCAAGCGTTGATCGCGCAAACGGCGATCGACAACCTCGCCTCGCAGCGCGTCTTAGAAAAAAACGCTTTCGTTCGCACGGGACAGCGTATCGACGCAGCAGACGACGCGGTGATGACCTGGATAAAGCGGCTCTATTAGCCGATTCAGCGAGAGGCGGCGACGACCGCGAACGTCATCGTCGCGATAAACACCCCCCAAAAGACGGGCCTATTCAGCCGTTGCGTCGGGCTCGTGGCCGCCGCAATGATGAGCAGCTGCACGGCTAGACACAGCACCATGAGAGCCAGCCAAAAAGTTTGGCTGATATGCGGGGCTTGCGCCCCGACGGAAAGCGCCGATGCCGTGCTGAGAAGCTGGACGATCGGGACGATCCAGATCGCGACGCGCGGCCCGTAGGCGTTGGGCTTTCCACTGAGTCCGAAGTGAATCGGGATGCTCTCGGGCAGGTCGCGGTAGCGCGCGACCGTCACCGCGATCGTTGCAAAGATGATGCCGGCACCGAGACCGATAGCCATCGTCACTGCAAGTTCGTACCGCCATTTTCGCAAGGAGTTTCGCAAGGCAAGCGGCGCCGGCTGCCCGAGCACCCGGTGGCGGGAACATAGCTGAGCGCAAGAAAAAGCAGCTGTCGTGCTTAGAGCATTGCTTATCGTATCGGCTGTAGCGCTGCTGTTCTGCCTGGCGGTGGGCTGGGGATCCTACGCTCTGGCCCCTAGTGGCGCATATTCGGACTGGACGGTGGAGGGCATCTCTCACGACTGGCACCGCTACGAATGGTTCTTTCAGGTGCCGAGTTTTTTGCCGGCGCTCATGATTCTTGGGGCGCTTAACGCGCTCGCTCACGCAGTCGTCGTTGTGCCCGTCGTGTTGGTGATGGTCGCCATTCTGTTTCTATTTTTTCCGAAGTCTAAAGACCGGCTGGTGACGCAAGCCAGCAACATCCGGTTCTGGATCGTGATTTGTTGCCTGGGCTTTGCGATCGGCATCATAGAAACCATTATTCAGGGCAGGAACCCGGGCGTTCCGTAGCGCGTGACACTGGGAGCTTTTGCGCTTCGCGTTTGAGGACGTGCCAGGCGTGCTCGACGTCGGCGGGCGTCGTGCGAATGTTGCCGATCGCCAGGCGAAGCGCGTAGCGACCGTCGATCTTGGTGTGCGAGATGAAGATCTCGCCGCTCTCGTTGACCGCCTGCATCAACCGCGCGTTCAGCGCCTCGAGCTGGCTCTCGTCGTGTCCCGGCGGAGCGTAACGGAAGCAGACGACGGAGAGCGGGTGCGGCGCCAGCACCTCCCAGCCCGGCTGCGCCTCCACCCATGATGCAAACTCCTGCGCGAGCGCGACGTGGCCGCGGAGCTTTTGGCGGATGCCCTCGGCGCCGAGGTGGCGCAGCACGAACCAGAGCTTAAGCGCGCGAAAGCGCCGCCCCAGTTGCAGCCCGTAATCCATGTAGTTGATCGCGCCGGCCTCGGGCGTGGTGAGATATTCGGGAACCAGGCTGAAGGCGCGACGGACCGTCGATTCATCCTTGAGGTAGAGTACCGAGAGATCCATTGGGACGAACATCCATTTGTGCGGATTGACGACCAGCGAATCGGCCAGATCGACGCCGTCGAGCAGGTTCGCAAACTCGGGAACGATCGCGGCGATGCCGGCATAGGCGGCGTCGACATGCAGCCAAACCGCGTGCCTTCGCGTTACCTCCGCAATCGCGCGTACCGGATCAACCGAGGTCGTCGACGTCGTCCCCACGGTTGCGACGACGGCGAGCGGCCGGATTCCGGCGGCGAGATCTCGTTCGATGGAGTCGGCGAGCGCATCAGGCCGCATGCAAAAACGATCGTCGCACGGGACGCGCACGACGTTGTATTGACCGACCCCGAGCGCAATCGCGGCCTTCTCGACGTGCGAGTGTGTCTGCTCGGTGACGTAAATGCGCAGCGCCGGCAACTGCCGCCCGGTCATGCCGCGCTCGCGAATCTGCAGGCCGAGCGCTTCGCGCGCGGCCGCGAGCGCGGTAAAGCCGGCGACCGAAGCCGTATCGTAGATGATGCCGGTCCAAGATGGCGGCAGCCCGAGAAGTTGCCCGAGCCAGTGCAGCGTCACCGCTTCGAGCTCGGTGGCCGCCGGCGAGGTGCGCCAGAGCATCGCTTTCACGTCGAGCGTGGCCGCCAGCGCCTCGGCCGCAATTGCGGCCGGCGCGGCGCTGGTCGCGAAATAGGCGAAGAAACACGGGTGATTCCAATGCGTCGTGGCCGGCACGATGATGCGTTCAAAGTCCGCCAGGATTGCTTCGAAGGACTCGCCGCGTTCGGGCGCTTCCGACGGAAGCGCCGCCGCGACGTCGCCCGGACGAACCGAAGGCATGACGCGATGGGCGCCAGGCTGCGCGAAGTAACGCTCGATCCATGCTGCGACGCGCTCCCAATCGACGGGCGGCGCACCGGCCTCGTCAGCCATATGGGGTGATAGCCCGCTTGGTGGAGAAGCCCCTTGTATGAAGTACCGGACTTATCCGAACAGCAAGGTTACCGTGAGCGAAGTCGGCTTCGGTCTGTGGACCACATCGACCGGGTGGTGGGGCGAGAAGAGCGACGACGAAGCCGTCGAGATGCTGCACGCCGCGCACGCTCTGGGGATCACCCTCTACGACGCAGCCGACACCTACGGAAACGGGCGCAGCGAAGAGCAGCTGGCAAAGGCCTTTGCCGGCCGGCGCGACCGCGTCGTCTACGCAACGAAGTTCGGCTACGACTTCGGCGGCAACCCGCAGGCCCGCCGAGGGCAGTCCGAGTTGCCCCAAGATTTTTCACCGGCTTTCGTGCGCCGCGCGCTCGAGGGGTCGCTGCGCCGCTTGCGCACCGACTACGTCGATATCTATCAGATGCACAACGCGCGCATGGCACAGATCGACGACGACGCGCTCTGGGAGCTGCTCGAATCGTTGCGAACCGAGGGAAAGATTCGCATGTACGGGGTCGCGCTCGGGCCGGCGATCGGATGGCTCTACGAAGGCGTCGACGCGGTTCGCAAGCGCAACGTCGCCAGCCTGCAGATCATTTGGAACATCCTCGAGCAGTATCCCGGCAACGAGCAGATCCGCGCAGCTTACGATGCCGGCGCCGACACCGGTTACATGATCCGCGTACCGCATAGCAGCGGCATGCTGGAAGGGCACTACACGCTGGAGACCACCTTCCCGAAGAGCGATCATCGCAGCCATCGCCCCCGCGAGTGGCTGGTCAACGGCGTCGAGAAGGTGCGGCAGCTGCGCTTCCTCGAGCTGCCGTCGCGAACGCTCGGGCAAGCCGCCATCCAATGGCTGCTGCACGAGCCGCGCGTCATGACCGTGCTACCAAACATCTACGACCGCGAACAGCTGTCGGAGTTCGCGCAAGCGCCGGAGACGCCGGCCCTTACGTCCGGCGAGCTGGACAGAATTGCGGAGCTCTACGCGTCGAACTTCGGCATCGATGAAGCACCAATGGCCTTTAAAGGGACCATGTCGCGCACCGCGCCCCTGCCGGTATAGCGCGCATGAAGCACGAGCACGTTCACACGCACCATGCACCCAAGCCGATCGGTCCCTACAGCCAGGCGGTTCAGTGCGGCAGCGAGCTCTACTGCAGCGGGCAGATTCCGCTCGATCCGCAGACCGGCGAACTCGTGGACGGCGACATCGGCGCGCAGACCGAACGCGTGATCGAGAATCTAGGAGCGGTCCTCTGCGCCGCCGGCTGCAACTACGCCGACGTGATCAAGACGACGATCTTCCTCATCGACATGAAAGACTTCACCGCCGTGAACGCCGTCTACGAAAGATACTTCGGGGCGACCAAACCCGCGCGCTCCACCGTCGCCGTCGCGGCGCTGCCGCGCGGCGCGCGCCTCGAAATCGACTGTATCGCGCGAACCTAACGGGTGGGCGATCGATATCTCGCGGCTCACGTTACAAGGCAATGTTTTTGTTGTTCTGATCTGGGCGCTGAGCCGGGTCGTCGTAGCGGTGGGGCTCGGAGTTTTTTCCGGGACTCATCTTGCCGTCGTAGAACACTTCGACGGAGCCTACTACCATCAAATAGCTACTGTGGGCTACGCGTTTGGACAGTATTCTACGGTGGCATTTTTCCCGTTGTACCCTGCATTATTGGCGCTGCTGATGCGGACGGGGTTATCCTTCGACGTCACGGCAATTGTGATTACGAATCTCGGCTTTCTAGCTACCCTGTGTCTCGTCTCCGAGTGGGTGGAAGGTAAGTGCGGTGTAGCGACCGCGCGCTGGACCGTCGCGTTCATGGCGTTCTTCCCGATGTCGCTGTTCGGAAGCTTGGCCTACGCCGAGGTGCCCTTTATGTTGCTCTCGGTCTTGGCACTGCGCGATTTCGACGGCGGCCACTACTGGCGCGCGGGACTTTGGAGCGGACTTGCGTCGTTGACGCGCCCTTCCGCAGTGTGGCTAGTTCCCGCGTTCGTCGCCGCGGCGTTCATCGAGCGGCGCGGAGCGCGTGCCCTGCTGCCCGCGCTCGCGGTAGTCTGCGGAGTCGCACTCTTTTCGATCTACTGCTGGTTTAGTTTTGGAGATCCGCTCGCGTTCGCTCGCGCGCAGCAGATATGGCGTCATGGTCTTGTGGAAGGCTGGCACGACTGGGGAATCCTGCTGGGACGGGGAACGGTCCTGTTTGCGCACTGGACGTTCCAGCTTCGGGCGTTGCCGATCGCCGTCGCGCTGGTCTTATTCAATAAGCGCCTAACGTGGTGGCTCGCGGTTCCGCTTTGGTCCATTGTCGTCTTCGTCGAGCATTGGGTTTGGGATCGCGATTTCGCTACGGCCGTCATCCTGATTCTTGGCGGCAGCATGCTCCTGGTCTTTAGAAAGCAACTCGGCGTCGCTTCCGTCGTCTACGGACTTACCGCGATCGTCTCGCTCACGTTTGCCGGCGTTCCTCTGTCGGTGGATCGTCTGCTCTACGGCGTCGCACCGCTTTCGATCGCTGTGGGTGCCTTCATGTCGTCGTTTCCCACAGTCGGGCCGGCGTTGTTATGGGCTTGTGCCTACGACCTGTTCGAGAAGTCGGGCGCATTCGCCGCGAATCACTGGGTAGCCTGACAGGGCGGGCTGATTACTGTGGTGCGGTGCTGGGAGCGGCCGTAAGGCGGGCCAGTTCTTCCTTCGCGATCTCTGCAACGTCGGGATCGAGCGAAGCCTCGGCGATTTTGAGCTGCGCTAGCGCGAGGGTCTTCTGCCCCTGTGCCGCGTACGCCTTAGCGAGCAGATAACGCACGCGCCCGTCCCACGGTGCCGCCGCGACACCTTTGAGTAGTGCCGCTTGCGCCAGCGGATAGAGCCCGTTGTGCTCGTAGTCGATGCCGAGGTTCACGTACGATTCGGGCACGTACGGATCAACTGCGATCGCCTGCACGTAGTATGTAACCGCGCGCTTCCAATCACCGTGCGTGTCAGCAAGATACCCGAAGTTGACGATCGCCTCCGGACGTTCGGGCTCCAAGCGATGAGCTCGCGTGAACTCTTCGTTCGCAGGGCCGAAGAGGTTCGCCTGGATGTTTGCCACCCCGAGGTTATCGATGCACGCGTAATTCGTGACGTCGATGTCGAGGCACTGATGCAGATAACGCGTCGCCGAAACGTGATCGCGCTCGTCCAGAAATGACATCCCGATGCCGTTGAGCGCTGCAATCGACTTGGGGTTGCTGTCGAGCGCCCGTTGAAAGTAGGTGATCGCGTCTACCGGCCGGTGAATCGCTTCATAGATCTCACCGACCTCCTCCTGGATGTCGGAATCGTTCGGATTATCGGCTGCGGCGCGCTGCATTTGCGCTTCATATTGCGGCAGGTCGCCTTTGCGCAGATGCAGCAGGACCAGGTCGCGGATCGAGTCCGTTCCCGGGAGCGCATCCTGAAACTGCGCAATCGCATCGTCGACGTTATTCTGCGTCGCATAGACGACGCCGAGACGGTTGTGCGTCTCTTTGTCCCGCGGATTTTTCGCCAACAGTTGTTTGTAGACGGCCTCGGCGCGATCGAAGTGGCCCTGGCGATAGTAGAGATCGCCGAGGAAGCGGGCGGCGTCGGTTGCGTCCGGGTGACCGGCGACATAATCTGAAAGTTGTTTGACCGCCCCATCCATGTCGCCGGCGGCAATGCGCTGCCGTGCTTCGGTGATCGCCTGCTCCTGTCCGAGCGCCGGAAAGGCATCGTTCGGGACCAGAATCGTCTCCCCGGCCACGGCGGCTACCGGCAGCGCCGGTACTGTGCAAGCCAGCACGAGCGCGGCTAGGAGGAAGACAAGGCGACGAGTCATGGGACGTACCTCACCAATACTATAGCGCATCCCCGACCGAGCGCGTGACCGAGGGCAGGCGTCGAGCTAGTGCGCGAGCGGGAGGACGTCGCTCGGCGTGAGCGGGTAGAAGGCCATCGCGATGACGGCGACCAGACAGAACGTGGCGCTGACCCAGGCCAGCGGCACGAACGGCCGCACATCGGTCGCCGGCTGCGCGCGTTCGTACATCACCCGGATCACCTTGGCGTAGGCGTAGAGCGAGATGGCGGTTCCGACGATCAGCAGGTCGCCCAGCCACTCATAGCCTGAGGCGTCCGTCGAGGCCAGGATGAGGATCTTTCCGAGGAAGCCGGCGGTCGGCGGCAATCCCGCCAGTGCGAGCAAGAAGACGGCCATGGCCGCGGCCAGCCACGGCCGGCGAAAGCCCAGACTCCGGTAGCTGTTCAGGCGTGAGCCCTCTTCGGCGTCGTCCGAGATCGACGCGGCGACCGCAAACGCGCCCAGGTTCATGAACGTGTACGCGGCCAGATAGTAGATCGCGTACCGCAAGCCGAGCGGCGTGGCGCCGGCCAAGGCGGTGAGGATGTAACCGACCTGCGCGATTCCCGAATATCCAAGCAAGCGTTTAAGGTCGTGTTGTGCGAGCATGCCGACGTTGCCGACGATCATCGAGAGACCGGCAACGATCCAGACCGGCAGCAATAATCGCTCGCCGACGCCGGCCGGGACCGCCGTGTAGATGAAACGAGCGAAGACCGCGATCGTTGCGGCCTTCGTTGCCACGCTCATGTACGCAGTTACCGGCAGCGGCGCGCCCTGGAACACGTCGGGTGTCCAAGCATGGAACGGCACCAGGCTGAGCTTGAAGACGAGTCCGATGAGGAAGAGACAGGCGCCCATCCAGAAGAGCGGGTTCGAGGCGAGCGACGGATTGACCAAACTCGCCAGCGCCACGCTGCCGGTCGCACCAAAAAACAACGCCATCCCAAAGAGCAAGAAGCTCGTGGCGGTCGAGCTGAGGATGAGGTACTTGAGTGCCGACTCGCGCGAGCTCTTGCGATCGGCCGTACCGCACAAGCAATAGAGACCCAACGAGAGCAGCTCAAGTCCGAGGAAGATCGTCATGAGATTGGCCGCGCCGGCCATCAGAATTGCTCCGCAGGTGCTCCACATCATCAAAGCGGTGATGCCGGCGACGCGTTGAGGCGAGCCGAGCGCGCCGTAGAGAATCAGCGAGCCGACCAGCGCGATCAAGATGATCTCGACGAATACGGTCGTGAAGCCGCCGGTTACGAAGCCGCCAAAGAAAGCGCTGTAATCGTGGCCGAATTGGCGCGCGGCTACGAGCCCGGCCGCCCCCGCGCCGATCACGCCGATGGCGAGCGAGAGATAGCGGTGCGCGTGCCCGGCCGCGATCAAGTCGACGATCAGCACGACGAGCGCGGCCGTCGCCAGCACGTCGATCGGCAGGATGGCCGACCAGTCGGCGCCGGTAAACGGAATCGTCATCGTTGCGCTTCCACGGAGGCGGCCGCGTGCGCGCCGCTCGTAACCGACGAGACCGAGGCGAGAATCGCAGACGGCTGCACGCCTAACAGCACGAGTGCGGCCAGCAGCGGCGCGACCGCGAAGCCTTCGCGCCACGTGAGGTCGTGCCGCACCGGGACGTCCTCTTGTTGAGGTCCGTTCATGATGTCCTGATAGAGGCGCAGCATATAGGCTGCCGCCAGCACGATCGCGATCAACGCCACGATCACCGGCCACACGTACCCGGCCTGATAGACGCCGATCACGATGAAAAGCTCGCCGACGAATCCGGCCAGTCCGGGCAGTCCGAGCGCGGCAAGCGCGGCGATGCAAAGCGCACCGGCCAAACGCGGATTCGCCCACGCCACGCCGCCGAGACGAATCAGCGAGCGCGTCCCTTCACGTTCCTCGACGTATCCCAGTAAGATGAAGAGCGCGGCCGTGAAGAGCCCGTGCGCAATGATGTAAACGAGCGCGCCCGCCAACGCCAGCTGATTGGTAGAAACGACCGCGATGACGATCAAGCCGAGGTGCGAGAGCGACGAGTAGGCAACGACACGTTTGGCATCGTTTTGTACGAGCGCAACGACCGCACCGTCGATGAGCGAGATCGCGCCGAGCACGATCAGCGGCGACGCATACTGCGTCACGTAAACCGGCATCAGCGCAGCTGCAATCGCCAGAAAGCCGTACAGACCGGCCTTGGACTGGACCGCGCCGACGACGGCCGCCATTGGCGGCGGCAGGGCGGTGTAGGTCGGAGGCATCCAGGTGTGCAGCGGCCAGATCGGCGTTTTCACCAGGAACGCAAAGGCGAAGCCGGCATAGATCCACGGGGCCCAGCTGCCCACGAGATGCGCGCCGCTCCGGCCGATGACGTCGGTCGACCCGTAGATCACTCCGAATGCCGCCGTCGCCAGCAGCAGCGTCAAGCCGCCGGCAAAGTTGTAGATGAAATAGCGCCACGCCGTCGCCACGTGCTCGCCCCAACCGATCAGCGCAAAGAAAACCGGCAGCAGCATGAGGTCCCAGAAGAGCGCGAAGACCAGCAGGTCGCGCGCCAAGAAGAGGCCCAGCATCGTCCCTTCGAGCATCAACATCAGCGCGGTAAAGTCGCGCGTGCGGGGAACTCGCGTCGCGGCGATCGCGCTGGCGGTGCAAAGCGCGAGCAGCAGCGCAATCCAGAACGAAATTGGCGTTGCGCCGAAGTGAAAGGCAGCGGTAAACGGGCGCGATAGCCAACGAAAGCTCCACTCTTGGTCGCGCCCGGCGATCAGCATGAAGAACGTTGCCGCCGCGACCAACGTGCCGGCCACGCGCGAGCGCTCGCGGTCTTCTCGCGGCAGCAGGTAGAGCAGCCCGCCGGCCGCGATTGGAAGCAGAATCGTAGCCAGAACGAGCATTAGTGCGCCGCTCCCGCCAGCGCGTAGTAGACGATGAAAACGGCCGCGCCGGCGACGAGCAGGAGCGCGTAGGCGCGGACGAGGCCGGTTTGAAAGGAGCGAACGAGCGCGCCGAGCCAGCCGGCGGAGAAGGCCGCTTCGCGCACGGCTCCGTCGAGCACCGCCGGATCGACCACCCGCCCGGAGATGGTCCCCAGGAACTGTGCGCTCCGCACGAAGATCAGGTCGATCACGGCATCGACGTAAAAGAGATTGGTAAGCACCGGCGGCATGTGCGCCGCCTCGCTGCGCAGCCGCTCGACCGCATCCGCCTGCGCGACCGGTGTGGCGTAGCGATACCACGCGACGGCGAAGCCGATCGCGACGCAGATCAGGACGATGACCGAGGTGAGACCTTCGGAGAGCGGCGGCGTTGCAGCCGGCGACGGCGCAAGCAGCGCCTGCGGCGCAAAGAGCGGCGCGAAGAAGCGCGCCCACGGCGAGCTGTCGCCGCCGATCATCAACGCTGCGCCGACTGCAACGCTCGGAACGACCAAGATCGCAACCGGAACATTCATGATCCAGGCCGGCGCGTGTCCGTGCGGACTTCCGGCTTCGCCGCGATACTCGCCCAAGAACGTGATAAAAAGCAGACGGAACATGTAGTAGGCGGTGATGCCGGCCGTAAGGATACCGACGGCGTAGAGCCAAGGATGTCCGTGCTGCAAGGCACCGTAGATCACTTCGTCCTTCGAGAAGAAACCGCTGAAGCCGGGGAAGCCGCAGATCGAGAGCACGCCGGTGAGCATCGCCCAAAAGGCGAACGGCATGCGTTTCCAGAGCCCGCCCATCCGCCGAATGTCTTGTTCATCGGAGAGCGCGTGGATGATCAGACCCGACGTGAGGAAGAGCTGTGCCTTGAAGAATGCATGCGTAAAGAAGTGGGCAACCCCGCCCTCGTACGCCCCGACTCCGACGCCCATGATCATGTAGCCGATCTGCGACATCGTCGAGTAGGCCAAAATGCGTTTGATGTCCCATTGCGCGGTGCCCAGAATCGCGCCGAGCAGCGCGGTCAGGCCGCCGATCGTTCCAACCAGAAGCTGGGCCTCGGGATTGCGGCTCCAAAGCGGCGCGCAGCGCGCGACCAGATAGACGCCGGCCGTTACCATCGTTGCCGCATGAATCAGCGCCGA
>JASHXG010000330.1 GCA_030043675.1 Vulcanimicrobiota bacterium | reverse complement strand
AAGCGCGCCGCCGGCGTCGCGAAGCGAAGATCGTCGTATCGAAAGGGCAGATACTCGAGCAGATCCTGCGCTCTTTCGATCCCGAGCTCGGCAAAGAGCACGGCCGTCTTGGGTCCGACGCCGCGCAGGGCGCCCACCTCCAGCTGCGGCGAATGCTGCTCGATCAACGCGGAAGATCTGCGGAAACGCTTGCGCCGTGGATGCGGGTCAGCTGCGCATACGCAGCGCGCAAGTGCGGCACCGCGACGCCGTAACGATCGGCCACCTCAATCACCGCGCCCACGATGGGATCGAGCTCGAGCGCGCGACCGCGCTCGTAGTCCTGCAGCATCGAGGTCTTCACGTCTTCGAGCCGTGCCGCATAGTCCAGGCGCGCGTCGATGTCCACGTCGTCGACGACGCCCAGCGCGCGTCCGGTCAGCAGCGCTTCGCTCATCAGGTCGCGTACCTCGCGTCGCGCGGCATCATCGGAAAGGAGTCGCTTGATCGTCGCGCGGCGCAGCACGCTGACGGTGTTCAGTCCCGCGTTGTTGACCAGCTTCAACCAGACGCTCGCCCGAATATTGGGATCGGCCTCTGCCTGCAACGCGGCGCCCTGCAATAACTCGACGAGGGCCTCCGCGCGAGCGCTCTCGCCGTTTTGGGGTGAACCCAGCAGATAGCGCAGGCCACCGCTCTGACGGACCAAACCGTGCTCCGGGACGTCTCCGGAGACGTGCACGACGCCGCCGATCACCTGCTCGTCGTCAAAAAGCCGGCCGATCTTTCCGCCGGGATCGACGCTGCTTAGTGGTGGGGTACGCAGATACCAGAACGGGAGACCGTTTTGCAGCGTCACGATCGTGGTGCGCGTACCGGAGAACCGCGCCAGCTGCGTGAGCAGCGCCGGCCATTGATGCGCTTTGAAGGTGAGCAAAAGCACGTCAAAATCGCCGAGCGAACGCAGCGACTCGCTTGCGTCTACGCGCGCCGTGAAGGCGCCGAGCTCGCTCTCGATCCGCAAACCGTCGCGCCGAATTGCCGCTAGGTGCGCGCCGCGCGCCACCACCGCTACTGGCACGCCGGCTCGAGCTAGCGCCCCGGCGAGAAATCCGCCGATGGCACCAGCCCCAACAACCCCTACTCGCATGCGCAAAGAAACTTCGAGGCGACGGGCAGATTCGAACTGCCGTATCGGGCTTTTGCAGAGCCCTGCCTTACCACTTGGCTACGTCGCCGATAGCTCGCGGGTCCCAAAACGCAATTGCCGTCCAGGAGGTTCCAACCCGGGCAGCTTCGCCCGAGAACCTGCACTCCCTCGGTGCGCCGACCTACGCGCGCACGCAGGTGGCGGTGAGATCGTAGGGCTTCCCGCCGGCAGTTCCTCGAGCGCGCACGGTCCATTTCCGCGCGTTCACGATCGTAAAGACGTTGGTGGCTTTTGAGGTCGTATTGCCGTCGTTTAGCGTACCGGCATAGCCGACTCCGTCGGCAGACGTTTGCGTCTCGGTCGCGCCGCTCGAATCATCGTTGACCGTCCAGTACCGATGCGTCGCGACGTTATAGCCGAAATACGCGTCCTCCGAGCCGTGCTCGGAGTACAGGTGCCCGTGAAGTGCGTTGCCGGGCACGACCACGTACGTAGCCGAATAGGTGCTTCCGTCGGCCGAGCAACTCCACTTGCCTTCAAGCAAGGCGTTGTAGATGCTCATCTTACCGGTGAGCGCGTTTGAGGCCGCGCGCGCCCGGCCCGTCGCCAGCAGCGTCAAAACGAACATCACACAAGCCGCCGCGCGAAGATTCACGGGCATCATCCTCCATCGGCAACGTCGAACGCGTAAGCGGGTAGTGGGAATCGAACCCACGCATCAACCTTGGGAAGGTCGCAGGCTGCCATTACATCATACCCGCGCGGCGCGTCTTAGGCGACGCTCCGGTTTCGCGTCTGCCCGCAGACCGTCCTACTGCATCAGATTGATCGAGCGCGCCAGCACGACGGCGACCGTGACGAGCGAGATCAGCGCCTCGAGCGCCATCAGCACCTTTGCCCAGCGGCTGATCGGCAAGACGTCGGCGGGGCTGAAGGCGGTCGCGTTGGTGAACGCGAGGTAGAGATAATCGACAAAGAGTGGCCGCCACTGCGGCTCGACGTAACGCGCCCCTTGACTCCCGACGATCGACATCTGCATCTGCGGAAAAAGAAAATCGGCATGCCTGAACTCTAAGGCGGTGCCCGGGCGAGAGCGCGCTTCGGGACCATTTCCATCGATCTCCCAGAACCACAGCGCAAATACCAGGATGTTCGTGATCCAGATCTGCGCGCCGTAGCGCAGGAGGCTCGCCGCGGTATGCAGCGACGCTTTCTCGGGGCGCGTAAAGTCGGCGACTAGCAACGCCACCGACGCAAAATTGAAAAACGTAACGGTCGCGATCAGGAAGATGCTCCAAAAGCGCGAGCGCTGCGTCTCGGCGTGCCGGTGCGGAACGAGAATCGAGAGCGGGATCAGCACGGCCAAGACAAGCGCGGGCGCGATCCACGCCGGGCCGATCGTGAGGCGCTGAGGCAGCAGGATGTAGAGAGCGACCGCCGCCAGCGCGGCCAGTGAAGCATGCCAGCGCGGCTCGCGTTGCGGCCGGGGCTCCTTCTCCTGCATGAGCGGCGCGTTCGCTCGGCCGAAGCGCGCAACCCGCCGCCGCGCGAGCGCATTATGCGCTGCATGCCTACCGATTTTCGTGATGGAAAGACGTTCCCGCGGCGCGGACGCCAGGCAATGGGCGATGCGCTTTGGCTGCTTCGCGTGTCTGATAAGGGCCGCGCATCGGCCGCCGGAACGATT
>JASHXG010000329.1 GCA_030043675.1 Vulcanimicrobiota bacterium | reverse complement strand
TCATCGTTTCCAACGTCGCATGGCATCGGCGCAACCGACAGATCCGGGTAGCGCGTTTTTAGTTCGTTGCGTAAGCTTTCGAGCCGGTCGGCGCGGCGCGCTACCAGCACGAGAGCTTTCACACGTCCGGCCAGCAAGCCGGCAATCTCGCGCCCGATTCCCGATGATGCGCCCGTGACCAGAGCGACGCTGCCGTCTAAAAGAGGTGGCGAGCTCATGCAATCCCTCCGGAGGAGTTCGTTCCCAGTTCGGCAAGGCTCCACGCATGGATGCAAGCTGGGTCGCCGCCATTGCGGCGGTCGTCTCGGTGGCGATCGTAGGCATCGCCGCGATCGCAGCCGTTCTTCAAATCCGCCATATCCGCAGCGCGAACGACATCACGGTCTTTCTTCGTCTGGTCGAACGCCTCGACTCGCCGCAAAGCCAGGCGGCCTTTGGCGCGATCGCACCGCTGCTCACGCGCCTGGCGGACGATCCGGCGCTGCGCGAGCGCCTGGCCTCGACCGATCCGGTTCCGGAGTTCCACGATCTCGTTCAACTGGTGCGTTTCCTCGACAACCTGACCATGCTAATACTCACCAGCGGCGTCGCCGAGCGGCTGGTTTTCGTCGAGTACGCCGATGACATCGTGCGGATGTGGGACAACCTCGGTGAGGTGATCTACTTGCGCCGGCGCTCGGAGGGCGTGCGTTTCGGCGCGGTTTTCGAGCATCTCGCGATGCGTTCGAAGGCGTACCTCGCTGCCGGTCAGATCGATCGCTTCTACAACCGCCTGCTCCGCGACCCGCGCTTCTCGAAGGGCTAGTCCGGCGGCTCGGTCAGCGCGCTATCGCTTTGCTCCGGCTCGATCAGCGGCGTATCGTAAAGCGAACCGTTAGGCTCGCGAATATCCTGGAACGCGACGACTGCGTCCCGGACGACGCGGTGATGTGCGAGATAAAGCGTCTGCTCCGCGCTCTCGCGCGCGATGTACGGCGCGCCGTCGACGATCGAAAAATCGATCGTCCAGGGAACGTCGACCAAGGGCGCGACCGTGAAGTTTCCCGCGATGATGGCCTTTCGCGGCAAGTAATCGGTTTCGCCGACCCAGAGTTCGCGCAGCCGATTCTCCTTTGGCCGGCGCAGCGGCATGAGCCGAAGGTGGTAGGTTGCGACGTCGTCGATGGCGGGCGTATCGACGAGATCGACTCGATACTCCGGCGCTTGCGCCGACACGATGGCGATCACGCGCAGCGAGCTCTCGCCGGCCGGCATTGCGATCGTGTACCGGGCGCTCGTTACGGCCGAGCGAGCCTGAAGCCAAATGGAGTACGCGTCGACCATCAGCCGGCCGAGGTTTCCCAGAACTTCGGGCACAGCAGTGTATTGACGGGGTCGCCGGCGAGTCCGTCGACCATGTCTTGGGTGACGTTGAGCTGGATGCTGACCGGCCATCCCCCCCAAGGAATTGGCAGCGGATAGTGGATCGGGATGCGCACGAAGTGGTATTGGTGCGTGGGCGTACGCAGCCGCAACGCGAGAAGGACGGGGCCCTCGGGCGCTGCTGAGGCGTTGGAGTACCACCATGCATAGTAGCCGTCTTGATCGTTTTCAACCACGATGTTCGATGCGAGCGGCTGCGGCACGGGTTTGTTGCAGTCCACGCTATTCTTTGCGAAGAGCACGAAGGTCGGCTCGACGTACAGGAAGGATTGCGGCGCGGTTCCGGAGATCAGAGCCGGCATCGGAGGTGGCGGCGGCGGCGAGTCGTTGAGATTTTCGGTGATGCTGCGGTCGTGATCGCTCATGAAGACGAGATAATCGGCCGCCGAACAGCGATACTTGGGAGCCTGGATGTCCAGCCTGTAGATGCCGAAGGCGCTGTCGAACTCGACCACCGCTGCCGGGTCGTCGCCGCGCTCGACTCGGTAGACGCGGTCGACTTGCGGGCGCCCGATCTTGTCCGTCAGGCGAACGCGAATCGGGATCGTCGTGTCGGGGCCGGCGCGCGCGATGGCGTTACAGAACCCCACGTGGAGAATAACGTGCGAAAGCCCAAGCATGACGGTCTTTTTGGACGCCTGCGCTCCATCATCCGTCCAAGCAAGCCGATCTAAGCGGGAACCTCAGCGTCGAAATGGAAGCTGGTGCCGAGTTATCTCAAGTTATGCCTCATCGCGCGATCAACGATTTCACCATCCGGGTAGCCACCGTCAACGGCTCGGGAAGCCAGTCTTCGAATCTGGTCTTGACCAACGCTATTGCACGGCTCGGGATTCCGGTCGCCCCGAAGAACGTCTTTCCGTCGAACATCGAGGGTTTGCCGACGTGGTTTGACGTGCGCATCACCTCGAAGGGTTACCAGTGCCGTACGCGCGAGGTCGACGTGCTCGTGGCGCTCAACCCGGCGACGTGGGAGCAGGACGTCGCCGGCGTCAAGCCGGGCGGCGCGGTCGTCCACGAAGCGGCCTATCCGGTGAAGGGCGAGACGCAGCGCGACGATCTGGCGTACTATCCCGTCCCATTCGGTGCGCTCGCGAAGGAGCACTTTGCCGATAAGGGCGATCTGCGCAAGTACCTTGCGAACATGATCTACGTCGGCGCGGTCGCATATCTGTTGGACCTGCCGCTCGAGAGCGTCGAAGAGGGTCTTCGGGCGCAGTTTCGCAGCAAGGTTTCGGCGATCGAGCTCAACATGAGCGCGGTGCGCATCGGCTTTGACTACTCGCGCGACAACCTGGAGAAGCACGATCCCTATCACCTCGAGGCGATGAGCGGCAAGATCGAGGGCATGCTCTTCATGGAAGGTAAT
>JASHXG010000328.1 GCA_030043675.1 Vulcanimicrobiota bacterium | reverse complement strand
TCGAGGCGGGGCTGCCCGGCGAGGTGCTTCGTGCCGAGGTCGAGGCAATGGCTGCGGCCGCGGCGCGTGCCGGTGTCGACGTGGTCGGCGGCGATACGAAGGTAGTGGAGCACGGCTTTGCCGACGGAATGTACATCGCCACTTTCGGCTTCGGTACGGTCGATGCGCGGCTGCAGCTCGGTGCGCGGCGGATTCGCGAAGGAGATCGCGTGCTGCTTTCGGGGCCGATCGGTGACCACGGCATCACGATCCTGTTGGCGCGCGGCGAGCTCGACCTCGAAGCAAGCCTTGCCTCGGACACTCGGCCGGTGACGCCATTCGTGCAAGCGCTGCTCGAATCTGCGGGCGATGAACTGCACTGGATGCGCGACCCAACGCGCGGCGGCGTCGCAACCGCGCTGAACGAGCTCGTGCATGCGACCGAGTTCGGCATCACGCTTTTCGAGGAATCAATTCCGCTGCGCGACGAGGTTCGCGGCGCTTGCGAAATCTTGGGTCTCGACCCGTTACACATTGCCAACGAGGGCCAACTGCTGGCCGTCGTTTCGCGCGAAGCCGCCGATGACGCGCTCGCTGCCATGCGCGCGGTGCCGGGCGGTGAGCTTGCGGTTTGTATCGGCGAAGTGCGCGATGCGCCCGCGCGCGCCGTGCTGGCCGTAACGGGTTATGGCGGCAGTCGCATCATCGACATGCTGGTCGGCGATCCCTTACCGCGCATATGCTAAAGCACGCGCCCACGCAGAGTCTGGAGGAATGGATCGTCCGCCGGCTGGCCGAGCGCAACGGCGCGGCCGAGCGATTCTTCCCGCAGCAGGCGCTGCCGCTCGCGCGCGCCTGCCGGCTGATGTTCGAGCGCTTCGAACGGGGCGGCCGGCTCCTAGCGTTTGGGCGCGGCGCGTACGCGACCGACGCGCAGCACGTTTCGGTCGAGTTCGTGCATCCGGTGATCGTCGGAAAGCGAGCGTTGCCGGCGATGGATCTGAGCTTGGCATTCGAGCACTGGGTCGATGCCGTCGTCACGCCGGATGATATCGTGATGGGGTTTGGACCGCCCGACGGCGACCGCGACGTCCTGCACACGCTGGCAGCCGCGCGATCGCGCGGCGCTCTGGCGTTTGCGTTGCCCGGTCACGATGCGGATTATGCCGTTGCCGCGCCCAGCCACGATCCACATATCCATCAGGAAATGATCGAGATCCTTTGTCACACGCTCTACGAGACCGTGCACGTCTTTTTCGAGCACCGTGAGATGGGGCACGACGTGGGCGCCTCGGGATTCTTGTATCCGTTTCTCGGCGGCACTGCGGCGAGCCAAGATTCGCTCGTCGAGGAAGTCGCGGCTTCGATTCTGATGAAGGCGCAGGACGCGCGCGCGCTGCGCGAGCAGATTGCCGCCGATCAAACGAGTGCCATCGTCGACGCCGTGCAGGCGATTGCGGGAGAACTCCGAGCCGGCGGCAAGCTGATTCTCTTCGGAAACGGCGGCTCGGCAACCGACGCCACAGACTGGGCGCTCGACTGCGTGATGCCCGAAGACGGTTCGCGACCGATCCGCGCGGTTTCCCTTTCGCTCGAGCCGGCCGTCATTACCGCGGTCGCCAACGACGTGGGCACGGAGGTCGTCTTCTTGCGGCAGCTTATCGCCCAAGCCCGGCCTCACGACATTGCAATCGGTCTTTCAACGAGCGGCGGATCCAAGAACATCGTTGCCGCGCTCGAAGAGGCGCGTAAGCGCGCGATGGTCACGGTGGCGTTGCTGGGATACGATGGCGGCGAGATCGCGCGACGCAGCCTTGCCGATTTCCCGATCGTCGTTCATTCCGACTACATACCACGCATTCAAGAGGCGCAGGGGGCGATCTACCACATCATTCGCGAGAGTTTAGAATTTCTCGGAAGCGATGTTGCTTGAACTCTATGGGACGCGCGGCTGTCCATACACCGCCGAATTGCGGGCCGAGCTCGACTGGCAAGGACGGCCCTACGTCGAGCACGACGTCGAAGCAGACGGTGTTGCGCGCAGCCGCCTGCAGTCGCTCCTCGGCGGCGCCTGCAGCGTCCCGGTCTTAGTCGCCGACGGGCGCGTCGTCCAAGTCGGCTACGACGGCCGTTCCTGCTATCTGACCGCGAGGCCGCAGTGAGATTACGGGCTCCACCGCGCGACGCGCAATCTCTTCATGTGACGGGAGTCGTCCAAGGCGTCGGTTTCCGTCCCTTCATCTACCGGCTGGCGCGCGCGCACGCCCTCTGCGGCTGGGTGCTCAATGCCGAAACCGGAGTCGAAATCCACGTTGAAGGCGATGCCGGCGCATTGCGGCACTTCACGTTAGCGATCGAGAGCGAGGCTCCGGCCGCCGCCCGGATCGCGTCGCTCGAAGCGCGGCCCGCTAAGGTCGAGGGTTTCGAGGAGTTCGAAATCCGCGAAAGCATCAGAGCCGAGCGTCCGACGGTGCGGGTTTCGCCCGACCTACCCGTCTGCCGCGAATGTTTGGAAGAGATGACCGATCTCGCGGACCGGCGCTTCGGGTATCCGTACATCAATTGCACGAATTGTGGTCCGCGCTACACGATCGTTCTCGGCTTACCCTACGATCGGCCGAAGACAACGATGCGGGATTGGCCGATGTGCAATGCCTGCCGGGCCGAGTACGATGATCCCGCCGACCGCCGCTTTCATGCGCAGCCGGTGGCGTGCGCCGAGTGCGGGCCGGCCTTCGTCTTGCGAGCCGGCGCACGCTGCGTACGCGCTGGCGCAGCTATCGCGGAAACGATCGCGTTGCTCCGCGGCGGATCGATCGTGGCGATCAAGGGGTTGGGCGGTTACCACTTGGCCTGTGACGCGCGCCGCCCGGATTCGGTGCAGAAGCTGCGCGAGCGCAAGTATCGCAAGGAGCGCCCGTTCGCGCTCATGGTTCGCGACGCGGCTGCGGCCCGCCAGCTCGTCGAGCTTTCGCCCGCAGCCGAGAAGTTGCTGGCATCGATGGAACGCCCGATCGTGATCGCGCCCGCAAAGATCGACCTCGGCGGCATCGCGCCCGACAACCACGATTACGGCGTCATGCTGCCCTACACGCCGCTGCAGCACGCGCTCTTTGCCGGCGGTTCACCCGACGTGATGGTCATGACCAGCGCAAATCGCTCCAGCGAGCCGATCGCCTATCAGGATGCCGATGCGTTGGAACAACTATCGGGCATCGCAGACGCACTGCTGGTCGGAGAGCGCGAGATCGCGCGCCGCGTCGACGACTCGGTGACGCGCGTTGGGCCCTTCGGACCGATAGTGCTCCGCCGCGCGCGCGGCTATGCCCCGGGCGTCGTGGCATCGCTGCCGGCGAAGCGCGCGATCCTGGCGCTCGGCGCCGACTTGAAGAACGCGATAACGCTCGTCGTGGATGGACAAGCGTTCGTCAGCCAACACATCGGCGATCTCGTTCACTATGCGGCCTTTGAGGCGTTCAAGGCGACCGTGCGCGATCTGTGCGCGATGTACGAAGTGCCGATCGACGGCCTGCTCGTCGTCCATGACGCGCACCCCGAATACGCTTCGACCGGATTTGCGCTTTCTCTCGGAGCCGAACGTCTTGCCGTTCAGCACCATCGCGCGCACGTCGCCAGCGTTCTCGCCGAGCGTGAGGAGTTCGACACACGGGTTATCGGCGTGGCGTTCGACGGAACGGGATACGGGGACGACGGCTCGATATGGGGCGGCGAATTCTTTCTCGGCAGCGTCAGGGAAGGATTCCGACGGGTGATGGCGCTGCGCGCGGCGGCGCTCCCGGGAGGCGATGCGGCCGCGACGTTTCCGGTTCAGGCGGCGGCGGGCTTTCTTGCCGACCTCGACGGTCTGTCGGATCTCGCCGCTCCGCCGTTCGACTTCCCCGATCGCTACTTTAAAGCGCAACGCCTGGCGCGAGCGGGCGTGCGAACGTTTAAAACCACCTCGGTGGGAAGGCTGTTCGACACGGTGGCGGCACTCTGCGGCTTTACCCGCCCCATAACGTTCGAAGCGCAAGCGGCAATGTGGCTCGAACACCTCGCCGAAACCTCGGCTCCGGTATCAGCATACGATTTTCCGATGCGCGAATCCGTCCTTGACTATCGCCCGCTCCTCGCGGCGATCGTCGAGGATCGCCTGCGCGGTCGCAGCGTAGCCGAGATTGCCTATGCCTTTCACGCGGCGCTTGCCGGTGCCGTGGTCGAGGCTTGCAGTGCCTTTGGGCGGCTGCCGATCGTCGCGTCGGGCGGCGTCTTTCAAAATCGGCTGCTGCTCGAGTTGCTCGCAGCTCGCTTGGGGACACGTCTATGGCTCAACGCGAAGGTGCCGGCCAACGACGGCGGCGTCAGTCTCGGCCAAGCTGCAATCGCGGCGCTCGTGCGCTAGTTCAGTGCCGTTTAACGCGCGGAAATCCCGGCTTAAAACGCGATCCGAGGGGGCCGAGCTGCGAACTTCCGTCAAGGGATGCAAGGTGTTTGTCCCTCTGAGGCGCGGGCGGGAGCGAGGGAAAGAGCGCCGGCGCAAGCCGGCTCGCGATCTCGGTGAAAAGGCGCACGACGCGCGGTACATATCGGCCGCCGTGATAGACGACCTTGAGATCGAAGTACGGAAAGTGCCAATCGGGCATAACCTCGACCAACGCCCCGTCGCGAACGAGCTCGGGTCGAATAAGCGGCGGCACCTCGCCGATCCCCGTTCCGTCGAGCAGCCGCGGAATGATACCGGCATAATCGTTCATCGACACGTACGGGCGGAAGGAGATGGATCGCGTTTCGGAGCCGTCGGCGCTAACGAAATCCCACGTGTTTTCCGGCCGCCAGAAGGAAAATGCGAGCAATCGGTGCTCGAGCAGATCCTCTGGTGCGCGCGGCCGGCCGTTCTTTGCGATGTATGCCGGACTTGCCAGAACTCGATGCCGGTACGTCAAAATCGAGTGCGGAACGAGCGCGGGATCGTGAATCGGGCCGACGATAAAGCCGACGTCGATTCCTTCCGTCATAAGGTCGACGAAGCGTTCGGTAATGAAGACCTGGACCCGGACTTGCGGATGTGCTTCCTGCAGCGCTGCCGTCATTGGCGCGAGTAGCGAATCCGAGATGCTCGGTGGAGAAGAGATGCGCAGGGTCCCTGCAACGACCTCGAGGTGATCGCCAACGATGTCATTGATCGCATCGTTCAACTCAACGCCTTGCCGCGCGCGCTCGAATATCTCCGCACCAATTTCGGTTAGACGGAGCCGGCGCGTGGAGCGCTCGAGCAGCTGGACGCCCAGCTCTCGTTCGAGCTCCGCGACGCGGCGGCTTACGGTCGAGACGGGAACGTTGAGCCGCCGGGAGGCCTCAGAGAAACTGTTTGACTCGACCACCGTGGCAAAGATGACGAGCGCGTTCAAGTCGGGCATGGAGCACGCCCCTCCTCACAAGCCGGTGCCTTTACCAAGAAATGGGAAAGAGCCTGTCAGCCATGATCACTCACACCGACTATCTCACGATTCAAACGAAGGAACGGTACGAAATTCTCGACATCACCGGCGAGATCGAGCGGTTTTGCGCCGAGGCAAAACTGACCGATGGGATCATCCTGGTGAGCGCCATGCACATCACCGCCAGCATCTTCGTCAACGACCACGAGGCCGGTCTGTGGCGCGATATCGCAACCTGGCTAGAGGGGCTTGCGCCCAGCAAACCGGATTACGAACACCATCGAACCGGCGAAGACAACGCCGACGCACACCTCAAGCGCATGATCCTGGGCCATCAAGTGGTCGTCCCGGTCACGAACGGGAAACTCGATTTCGGCCCTTGGGAGCGCGTTCACTATGGCGAGTTCGACGGCTGTCGACCCAAGCGCATATTGCTCAAGGCGATGGGCACATAAAGTCGGCTCCACAGCAATAGGGCGATCGCCGGGGTCGAGGCGAGATAAGCGTAATTTGCCAGCGACACTCCCGCGCCGAATGGGAACCAGATGCCCGGCACACCAAAGGCGAGAAGCTCGCCGGAAAATTGTCCGATCGAGACCGTAATCACGGCGGGCAGCGCAAACCATGCCTCGAGGCCACGCTCGCGGACGCCGCGATAGACGATATAGAAGAGTAACGCCAAGAATGCATAGCGATCCCATTTTGAAGCCATCGCTGCTGCCGGCGCTAGCATCGGCAAGAAGCCGCCGTTGAGCGCCGGCCGTCTTAGGAACTCGGTCACGATATATAGGGTCGTCAAGGCCGATGCTGCGACCGCGATCAACCGGGACTCGCTCAGACGAAACAGGTAACACCACGCAAGGGTCCATGCACCGAGCGTTATCGGTACGAGCAAAACGATGTGCGTGTAAAAGAAAGTTTGGAAGCTTTCGATGCCGGATAGCCAGAATATCGACAAGTTGGCTCGCCACAGCGCCGTGAGAAACAGCGCAGCAGCCAGCATCGCGAGGCCGAGCTTTGCTCGATCGAACCGTATCAGGCTGAGCGCGGCCAACGCCAGTGCCGCGAAGAAAACCGTTTGCGCAATCTCGAGCGTGAAGGCGCGTATCTTTTCGAACCACTCCGACCTGAAAACCGCGTCGACGCCACCGAGGTCGCCCAAGACGGGCGCGATGTGCATCCCGCCCGATCGCGGCCCCGCTGCCCAGGGGCCGCTCCACACGCGCACGGCGATCTGCAACGGATGACCGCCGGAGAGAAAGCCAAGTTTCATTGGGCGGATGCCATATGCGACGGGAGTCGGGTGCGTGAAGTCACCGATCCCACCCAGCAAACGTCCATTCACGTAGATTTGGTACGCGCTATCGACCATGGCAGGTCCGAGCAGCGCAAGATCGCGCTCTCGCGGCGTCACGTTCGTGACTCGGATGCGATACCAAGCGAATCCGGTGTATCCGTTGTAACCATGTGCGGCCCACCCGGCCGCATAGCGGCTGATGCCTTGATCGCCGTCATTTGCATCGGCGGGAGCTGTCAGGCTGAGCGTCGCCCAGTCACGATCGTCGAGGTCGGGGTCAGCCCAGTGCAGACTGTCGCCGGTCTTGAACTTCCACGTTTCGAGAGGAACCGACCAGTCAACCACCGCGGCAAGCAGCAGCGCAGCGTACATCCGCGGTTATCCTAGGGCATGCGTCACTCCGGCGCCATCAAACGCCTCTCAAAAGCGCTTTGACAGCAGCGGGCTTCAGAGTTTTACCTCGTAGACGATGTTGAACGGCGTTTCGGTCGCGCGGCGGAAATGGGTGAATCCGGCATCGCTCGCAATCCGGCGAATGCGCGTCTCACCGGCTTGCGCTCCCAGCGCCACGCCGACTTCTTGCGATAACGAGCCCGGCGTGCATAACATGGTCGAACAGCCGTAGAAGATCCGGCCGATCGGGTTGAGGTTCTCCTCGAGACGATCGTTCGCGAACGGCTCGACCAGCATCCAGGTACCGTCAGGCGCCAGCGCCCGGCGAACGGCTTGTGCTGCGCCGACCGGGTCGCCCATATCGTGCAGACAGTCGAAGAAAGAGATCAAATCGTAGTCGTTTCGCGGGATCGCCTTTGCGCTTGCAACCTCGAAGACGATGCGGTCGCCGACGCCGGCGGCCTTGGCGCGCTCGCGGGCGAGTCCGATCGACTTCGCGTGATAGTCGAACCCGTGAAAGAGCGAGTTGGGATAAGCCTGAGCCATGATGATCGTCGATGCGCCGAGTCCGCAGCCGACGTCCGCGACTTTGGCGCCCTTACGCAGCTTTTGCTCGACCCCTTCTAAGGCCGGAATCCACGCGTTAACCAAGTTGGCGTTGTAACCCGGACGGAAGAAGCGTTCGCAGCCTTCGAACAGCCGCGCGTCGTGCTCGTGCCATCCGAACCCTTTGCCGGTCCGAAAGCGTTCCGCGATTGCAGGCTCGTCGACGATCATCGATTGCAGCAGTTGAAATAAGCCGTTGACGTACAGCGGGCTGCCTTCGTCGCCAAGCATGAAGCCCTGCTCCGGCGGCAGCGAGAAGCGCTGCGTCGCGGCGTCGTACTCGAGGTATCCACTCGCGGCTTGATTTGCGAGCCATTCGCGGACGTATCGTTCGGCGGTGCCGGTGCGCTCGGCGAGCTCTGCGCTGGTCAAAGGTTCACCTTTTTGGAGCGCGCGATAGAGTCCGAGCTTATCGCCGATGATGACGAGCGCAGCCGTCGCGATGGCGCCCAAGTCGCCGAGCATCTTTCCGACGAAGGCGTTGAGCTTGTCGGGGTCCGGCTGGCGGGCCGGTATCGCGGTGGTCTCGATGGACATGCCTATCTCCCTAGTCGCCGGTGGGGCGGTAGAAATATGGATCAAGCACGCGAACTTGTGTTATGCTTTCGACAGGTAGATTTGTATCGTGAGCCGCGGCGCGTATCGCCTCGGCCGAAGGGCCGTCGTAGACGCAATACGTCTTCCGCAGGTCGCGGCTGACGTAAGAATGCACCCATGTGACGCCGTGCTTGGCGTTGGCGTCGACGACCGCCGCGCAGGCCGACGCGCCACGCTCGTCGAGGGGAATGCAGAGTCCGTCTTGGAAGGCGCGTTCGACCATGTAGCGCGGCATTGCAGCTTAGATCATAGATGCCGAGCAATCCCGCAGACCTCGGCGAAGTCACCCAATTTGCCGTTGTCGATTACCCATTTTGCGGACCGAGGGACGTGAGCGCGCCTAGCGTCCCGAAGTCGCCGGCGATTGCGGCCGGGCTCATCGAGCGCGACGAGCCGCTGCGAACGCTCAAGGATCGCCTCGGGCTCGCCGCCCGCGGTAACGGGAATGCCGTGCTCCTTTCGGGAGAGGCGGGAGTCGGGAAAACCGTCGTCCTGCGCGCGCTGGTAGAGGCGCGCGGCGAAGCGAGACTGTGGTGGGGCGCCTGCGACGCATTGGAAACCCCACATCCACTCGCCCCACTCTACGATATGGTCCGGTCGTCGGACGCCCACTTTGGGCCGCAGCTTCGAGCCGGCGGCGACCGAGCCACGCTCTTTGAGAGCTTCATTGGCGAGCTGCAGAAGAGCGCGATACCGACGCTGCTCGTCGTCGAGGACGTGCATTGGGCGGACGATGCTAC
>JASHXG010000327.1 GCA_030043675.1 Vulcanimicrobiota bacterium | reverse complement strand
ACTCGCCTCACGCAGGCGCTGCCGGGAGCCCAGACGACGATCGGCGGCGTGACGCCGCCGGCAACGCCGCTGCTTCCCGGCCAGAGCGCCCAGTTCGTGGTTCCCGTGCAGATCAACGGCAACGGTCAGTACTTCGATCAATCGGGATCGACGACCGTGACCGTGCAAAACATCGCCGCGGATCCTTTTGCGCCGGCGCTGCTCTTCTACGATGACGATCCCGAACATCTCACGCAGGACGGCGTGCTCTTTCGCGGTACCGTCAGCGCCGCGCAGCCGGTCCGTCTCTATTACTACCACGACGATGCCCAAGATCCGCGCCGGATCGTGGTCGCTCTGAGCAGCGATTCGCAGGATCCGACGTCGGTGCAGGTGATCAACGCGGCCGCCGGTCCCAACATGGACGTGATGCACGTCGGCCACACGTCCACGCTCGACTTCTTGTCGAGCAAACCGCGCGACGAGGGCGTGATCGTCGACCTCCCCCAGGATCAGCCTTTTCTCCTCGCCGACATCCCGATGACGGCGCGTCAGGGCGTCGCCGGCACCGTCGATCTGCGCGTCCTCACCGGCGGGCCGATCATCGTGACCGTGCTCGCAGCGTCGCCCGGCGTCGACCCGCGCACGCTCTTGAGCGGTCCGCCGCTCCCCGATGACGGCCACCATCGCACCGGCGTCTTTCAGATCGGCAACTTCGGACAAGACAACTTGAGCTTCACGGTGGGCGGCGCCGATGCGACGGTCGTGCTCGGTGATGCCGATCCGACCCCCCCGAGCGCAAATCCGAGCACCACCGGTCACGATTACGGCGACTACGGCATCCTGCACACCATTAACGTTACGCTGGCCAATCCCACCGATGCTCAAACCACCGCGTACCTCTACTTCAAGCCGTTGGCGGGGCCGGCGCGCGGCAGTTTCTTGGTCGACGGGAATCTCGTTCAACTCGGCTGCGTGCGCGTTTCGACGCCCTATCAGATCGCAACGTACTCGTTGATGCCGCGGCAAACGTACCACGTGGTCGTGCAGACCATGACCGACGGCGGTTCGTTCTATCCGGCTGAAATCGGCGCGACGACGACGACGCCGCAGCCGGCGGCGCCGCAGATCAACGCACCTGACGGCTGTTTCCCGAAGCCGCAGGCGGCGCAAGCTCCATCGGAATGAAAGCGCCCGAAGGCGAATCGAAGATCGTTCTGTTGGTGCGGCTGCTCAACGCGATCGATCAGGGGAATCACTCCTTCGAGGGGCTCAAAGACCGGATTGCCGAGGGCGGAAAACGTCCGAGCACGCGCAGCCTGCGACGCTACCTCGCGATCCTGACCGAGGCGGGCTTTCCGCTTTATTTCGATCGCAGAGCCAATGCGTATCGCTTTGCGGCTGGCTACAGCCTCAAGCGTCTCGACCTCTCCAGCGGCGAGCTGTTCGGCTTGGTCGCACTGCGTTCGCTCGGCGCCAGCATCGGCGGCACGATCGGCGCGTCGATCGACGAGGTCGCCGAGAAGCTCATCGGCACCGCCGGACGTGGAGCGCGCGCGCGCGTGGCAGCCGGATCGCCGGTCGCCTTCAGGCTCTCGGAGATCCGCCTGGACGCGCAGGGCGAGCGGGCCTTCGCACTGCTCTCGTCGGCCGAACGCGCATCACGCAGCGTGCGTTTTGCCTATCACGACAAAGAAGGAAAGCGCAGCTCGCGAACGGTCGATCCGTACGGCTTCATCGTCAACGCCGGACGCGTCTACTGCGTCGCGTACGATCACACCCGCCGCGACAAACGCAACTTCGCCGTCGATAGCGTCAGCAATCCCGTAATGCTCGCGAAGACGTTCGTGCGCCCCAACGGATTCAACATCGAAGCCTACGCGGCCGCCTCGATCAGCGGCGTCCTGCACCGCGACGAAATGACGGAGGTGCGCGTGGGCTTTGCTGCACGCGTCGCGAAGGCGGCAATCGCTGCCCGCGTCGTCGCCGAACGCGAGATCGATCGCCGCGACGACGGCACGGTAGAGATCACCTATCACGTTGCCGACGTCGACGAACTGGTGCGCTGGGTGCTGGGCTGGGGCGCGCAAGCCGAAATCCTGGAGCCGGCCTCAGTCCGCTCCCGCATTGCGTCGCTCGCGTCCGAAATTTCCGCTAAGTACTGAATCACAGATCTGCGCCTGGCCGGAACTGCAAGAAACCGCTCGCGTGGATATTCGCCGCACCGTTCCGCTCCGTGGACGAACGACCTGAGTGGGTGCTAAACTAAGGGACGTTCCTACGAAGCGACAGCAGTTGCTTAGGGCGCAGCCACCGCATCGCCCGAGCCCGTCGCCTGGGCGTTCGCGGCGGCGCGTGGCTCAACTAGGGAGGAGCAACCCTATGAATCGTCGTGACCTCTTTTCCGCAGCCACCGTCGAAATCACCACGCTCGCTGGTATCGCCATGCTTGTCGCCTGTGCCTGCGCGGTCAACGCAGCATCAGGTGCGGTTGCGGAGGATTGCCACTAACATGAACGTCGCAGGCTACGGGGAACTCGTCGCGCTCGGCATTCCCGCCGTCATTCTCGGCTGGCGCGCGTTACGCGACCGCGCGCGCTGGAAAAGCTACACAACGGCCTGGTGCGTCGTCGCGCTGGTGGTCATCTGGACCTCGATAGCGTACCAGCATTTCACGCGGTAAGGTGTGCCGCTGGCCACGCGCGGCACGAAGAGATCTGCTGCGGTGATCAATGGCCGCATTGAGGGGGTGTTTCTAAGATGGGTGTCGTGATAGTGTTCGTGACCGCATGCGCCTTAGCGGGGATAGCGGCATGGTTGGCACCCGCATGGCGACCGCGCCTGCTGCGTATTTGGCTCATCGTGACCAGCATCGGCATCATCACCGTTATGCTCGTCACGCATTTTGTCCGGCCCGCCGGCTAAAAGGATGGCCGTGTCCGTCGCCATGACCTTCGGCGTGCCCGCATTATTGCAAGAGCGAAATAACGAAACCCGTTGATTGCTCAACGGGTTCCGGCGTACTCACTCGCCATTCTCGCCTATTTGACTCCCCGGTGGGAGAGCCCCACTGACGTCGACGGCGGTTCGACCGGTACTTCGGATCGCTGCGAATTGCCGCGTTCGCGTGAGCATTCGGGCGCGCCGGTACGCACGTCGCACTTCGAGTCAATCTCGAAGCTCGTGCATCGTAGC
>JASHXG010000326.1 GCA_030043675.1 Vulcanimicrobiota bacterium | reverse complement strand
GCGCTTGTCTGAAAAGGCACCCACGGTCAAAAAATAACCCTTCACAGTTATCAGCTGCCTGAAATGCGCTTACAGGTCACGGTCTCGTGCTCGGGATTCTCCCGATCTGGTTTCTCTGGCGCACCCTCGGTCGAGCAGGACTCATCGGTGCGATGGCTCTGCTTTCTCTTATCCCACTCGGGATTTACGTCGTGCTAGGTGTCGCTGCGTTCAGCCCATGGCCGGCGCTGGAACAGCGCGATTAAAGACCGAGACCGCTCTCTAGGGCTTAAAGTGCGCTAGGTGCATGGTGGAGCCGCGGCCATGCAGAACGCCCTCCCTATGGGACCGCTGGGTTTTGGATCGTAGATCCAACCTTACGCTCTCGCTTCTCACTCGGAGGAAAAGCTATGCTTCGTTACACGATTTTGGGGCCGGCAATGGCGCTGGCGCTGACTGCCGTTCCCGCGTATGCTCAGCAAACTGGCGCGGCCTCGGACTCCGACTACATCGCGAAGATCATGACCGGTGCGCCCGCGGCGGTTGTGAAGGGCGCGACGATCGTCGAAATGCAGCCGGGCGGATCGATGCGAACCGTCCAAACGGGATCGAACGGCTTCACGTGCATGATGCTGGACCCGACCACGCCGATGTGCGCCGATCAGAACGCCATGGCGTGGGCGCATGCCTACATGACGCATACAGCCCCGCCCAATAGCGTCGGCTTCATCTATATGCTGGCCGGCGATAACGGCACCAGCAATACCGATCCGTATGCGAAGGGACCGGCTGCCGGCAACCATTGGGTAAAGACCGGACCGCACGTGATGATCGTCGGACCGGCCGCTAGCACCATGGGCTATCCAGCAACTGCCGATCCCGACGCAACCAAGCCGTACGTGATGTGGCCCGGCACGCCATACGCACATCTCATGATTCCGGTAAGCACCCAACCCTAGTGAGCAGATTGAATCGGCTGAAAAAGATGATCAGACGTGGTTACGGCGCCGTCGAACATCTAACGTAAACCGAGCAACGAATCCCGTTGTTGAAGGCCCGACGGCGCCACGCCCGCTCGGGCCTTCCTACTGCGCGGGATGTGTGCTGACGCGAAAGCCCTGTCGTTAGCGGCGCGGAGATCGGACGCAGTCTTGGGAAAACATCCCTGCGCCCCGTCTCTCGCGCCATGGATAATCGTAAGCGCTGCTTCCTGGCAAAGTCCTGATAAGTACCGGCACGGGTGAGGTCTATGACGAAGCCGGGCAACAGACGTGCCCCAAGCCTCACGCGCGCCGCCATTTGTTTTATAGTTTCTTCACACCCTTGGTGTAAGGTCGCCTCACTAAGGAGGTGCTTCATCTCGTGCTAGCCCTTGCACCCAAGCGCACATCCCTCTGTCTGTCAGTCACCCTCGTGGGTCTCGCAGGGTGCGCGGGGAATAGCAATCCGTCCTCGATGATGCCCGACAGCATGGCCGGAACTCTCAAACCCGCGACCACTTTATGCCCGTGCCTCTACGTCGCCAACGCAACAGGCAACAGTGTCACCGTCTACGCTTCAGGAGCAGGCGGCAACGCGAAGCCGATACAAGACATTAGCGGCTCAAAGGCCAAACTGCTCACGCCGTTTGGTGTTGCAGTCGATGGAAGTGGCAATATCTACGTTACAAACAATGGTGCGGACCAGATCGACGTCTACGCTGCCGGCGCGACGGGAAATGTGGCCCCAATACGGGGTATCGTCGGCCAACCATATCACTATCGTAAAGGCATCGCCATAGATCCGGTCAATGGAGACATCTACGTCGCGAAGCCATTGAACAACTCCATAATAATCTATGGGCCTAGTGCGAGCGCGAGTGGGAAGGATGCGCCGCTCGCGAGCATCGAGGGCTCAAACACCGGGCTCAATGCACCTAACGGAGTCGCGTTAGATACGAGGGGAAACATCTACGTAACGAACAAAGGGGACTCCGCGAATACAGGAAACGACTCGGTCACGGTCTACGCTTCCGGCAGCACGGGCAACGTCGCACCCACTCAGACCATTGCCGGCACCCGTACAGGACTCGACATCCCTGTCGCGCTTGCAGTTGACTCGAGCCAAAGGATTTACGTGGCCAATATTACCTACCCAAACAGCGGCAACGGCAGTCTTACCGTGTACGCTGCTGGAGCCAACGGCAATGTGGCACCCACCGAAACGATCGAGGGTGCGAAGACGAAGCTGAATCTTCCCGCCGGCATCGCCGTGGATAGCTCCGATAACATTTATGCGGCCAACTTTGACCGAACGGACTCTACCGCTGCGTCCATTACCGTTTACGCCGCGGGTACGAATGGCAACGTCGCTCCCATCAGGACGATCAGCGGAGCGGAAACTGACCTCGACGGCCCCCGGGGGATCGTGATCCATTAGCCTCCGGATGCAACCTAACGGCCGCAAATGAAAAGGCCCGTCGACGAATCGACGAGTCTTCCCACTCGGAGGGACGGAAGCTCGAACTGACGTCCCTCCCTGCTATGGAGTCCAAACGGGCCTGCATTATCTGTTATCGGCTGAAGCTCTCACCGCCTAAAGCGCAAATGGAAAAGCCCCGCCTAGAGCAGCTCCGCGGGGCCTTCCCATTCGGAGGGGCTAAACTCCTGACGCCCCCGATCTTCCGCAAGAAGTCGAGCCGCCACTCTAGAGCGCGGCCAACTCCTATTGTTATCGGCAGCATTGAGTCGTCCATCAAGGGCGATCCAGATCTGATTACGGCGCGATATCGGAGCGAGATATATCCAGCCCCATGATCGGCAGCATTCTACCATGACGGAAGCGCCCAGGCTCGACAAAAAGGTCGCGAAGGAAAGCCTTGTCGGCCTCGACGCTTACGATGGCATAACCGATTCGTGCCTCGTCCTCTTCTGCGTTCACCCGCCGGCCCACGTTGGGCACCGTGGGCGCAACGTCGCGATCTACGCGCCGCCGGCGACCATCATGCCACGTAGCCGCCGAGAAGGCGACGTCGGCCCGGTGCGGCCTATTTGCCGTCGTTGACTCACGAACGCCTGGTCTAAGCCTGAGACCGGCGCTGTTTCGCTTTCGGGGTAACGCACGTGCCGCTCGCGCGGCAGACGACGATCGGCGCTTCGAGAACGTCGGCGGCGCTTGCCCCCTCTTCGGGGCGGGTTGCGATGACCTTGCGGGCCTCGAACTCCATCCTGCGCGACGTCCGGCCGGCCTGAACGATCCGTCCGCGCGCTTCGATAAAATCGCCGGCGTAGACGGGTGCGAGAAACTCCACGCTGTCGTATGCGGCGAAGAGACCTTCGTCGCCGTCCATGCGAATCAGCAACTCGGTCGCGACGTCCCCGAACAGCGCGAGGATGCGCGCGCCGTCGACGAGATTGCCGCCGTAGTGCGCGTCGTGCTCGCTCATGCGCAGGCGTATCAGCGCGTCTAGGTCTTCGCTAGCTGCCATAGTTCCTCGAGCTCATCGGTGTCGAGCTCGGAGAGCGTTCGTCCCTCGGCTGCGGCTCGCCGCTCCATGAAGGCGAAACGCTGGTAGAACTTCTCGTTGGCGTCGCGCATCGCGCTTTCGGCGTCGATGCCGAGTGCGCGCGAGAGATTGACCAGCGTGAAGAACACGTCGCCGAGCTCTTCGCGTACCCGTGGATCGTCTTCCTTAAGCCGTCGTGCCTCCGCGAGCTCGTTCAACTCCTCCGTAAGCTTGTCCAGGATGCCGGCGACGGCCGGCCAGTCGAAGCCGACCCGAGCGGCTTTCTCCTGCATGCGCTGGCCGCGCTGCAATGCCCCGAGATGCTTGGGAATGCCGTCCAGCCGGCTCTTGCGTTCGCGGCCGGTCTTTTCGAGCGCTTTGAGCTGCTCCCAGTTGCGCCATTGCGCGTCGACGTCTTCGATCACGGCGTCGCCGAAGACGTGAGGATGACGGCGCACCATCTTGTTGGCCAGCGCGTCGATGACGTCGGCGATGCTGAAGCGGCCGACCTCGGTCGCCAGTTGGGCGTGAAAGAGAATCTGAAGGAGCAAATCGCCCAGCTCCTCGCAGAGCGCCTCGAGGTGACCCTCTTCGATCGCCTCCACGACTTCGAACGTCTCTTCGATCAAGTAGGGGATCAACGTGCGATGCGTCTGCTCGCGGTCCCAGGGGCAGCCCCGGCGCAGGCGCGCCATGACCACGACCAGATCGTCCCAGGAGTAATGTGCCGACTGCGGCGGAAGCGGAACCAGCGGCATCGCGATCGACGCGGAGAGCGTCGCGCGCGGGACGCCCGGAACGATTTCGGTGGCGATGGCGCGCGCTTGGAGCGCGCGCAGCAGAACGGGCAATCCGGGAAAATCCGAGAGCGGATTGCCCAGGACGCCGAGGCCGAGATCGCTTTCTTGCGGCGCCGATGCCACCCGTTGGACGAAGCGCCCGATCTCCTCGCCGCCGCCGCGGACGAGCAACGCCGGATCGTCGACCATTCCGCGAACGGCTGCGACGCCGTTTCGTTCGAGATAGGCCGTCAAATCCGGCGGCGCCAGCAAGAGCACTGCGCGTCCAATGGCGCGCAGTGCGTCGAGACTGCCGATCGTCAGAAGTCCAGGATCACCCGGACCCAGACCCGCGATGCGAACCATCACGTGAGGATGGTTGCAGCCTCGCGGGCGATTCGCCTACTAGCTGCTTTTGGGCGCGGGCGAGGTCGCCGGTGCCGCGGTCGCGGCGGGCGCCGCCGCAGCCGCCGGCGGCGGGAAGAGGTCGGCGAATCGGGCGTCGGTCACTTGGATGTTCGCCTTCTGCTGGAGATTCTGCAGGAACGGCTGAATCAGCGGGGACTCCTGCTGCTGGCGCAACATGTCGGTGATGCGATCGGTGGCGCTGGCGAGGGTCGCTTTTTGGCCCGGGTCGCGGGCGGTGACCTGGATGATGTGATAGCCGAAGGGCGATTTCACCGGCGCGCTGATCGCGCCGATCGGCGCCGAAAAGGCTACTTTGTCGAAGGCCGGTACCATCTGCCCGCGGCGGAAGGTTCCCAGATCGCCGCCTTTGTCTTTGCTTCCCGGATCGATCGAGTACTGCTTGGCAAGCGCTGCGAAGTTCCCACCGGCCTTGAGCGCCGCCTCGACCTTATTCGCGGTCGCAAGGTTCGGCACGAGGATATGACGCGCGGTGACCTGTTCGGGCTTGTCGAAGGCGGCGTGGTTCTTATTGAAGTACGCCTGGATTTGCGCGGGCGTGATCGTCACGTCTTTCGAGAGCGCCTTGTCGAGAATCAGTTGCTCGCGCAGCGCTGAGCGCACGTCATCTTCGGTCAGTCCGCGCGCTTTGAGCATCTCGTCCCACGAACCGGCCGGGAAGTTGGCCTTGAGCTGATCTTCGCGCGCGGCGACGTCTGCGTCGCTAACGCTGATGTTGTTGTTTTTTGCATACTGCTCGATCAGCGTGTCCTGCACCATCTGCTGCAAGACTTGGCGCGCGATCGGGCTGGCTTCGAGGCGGGCTTGGAAGGCGGCCTGGCTGATCGGCTGGCCGTTGACCGTCGCAACCGTGCCGCCACTTGCGCATGCCGCCAGCGACATGCCGATGAGAAGGCCGGCAAGGCCC
>JASHXG010000046.1 GCA_030043675.1 Vulcanimicrobiota bacterium | reverse complement strand
CCGTGTAGCCGAAAACGACGTGCAGCGCTTCCTCTTCACGCAGGTTCTTGCACTCGGCACCGATCACGACCGCCAACTCGGCTTCAAAGTCGTATTTCTGCGAGGCGGCGCCATCCAAGTGCAGCACCGTGTTAGGCGCCGCAATCGCGGTCGTCGCTTTGGTGAAGAACGTCGGAAGCGCGGGCAGCTTGGGGTCGCGCCCCACGGCGCGTGCACTCTCGTTCGCGTGATCGAGGTAGTTAAGCCCGACGCAGAACGTATTGCGCTGCGGGCGAACCGGCGCATCGAGTGAGACCTGCGTCAACGGGATGAGGTCGTCGGGCGTGTGCCAGGCAATGCGCTCGTGCGGCGCCAGCGCGATGTACTCGAGCAGCGTCGGCGTCGCGATCGTGCGAATCATCTCGCCTTCGAGCACGCCCGGCCGTGACGCGCCATCCGCGGATCGGTACGTCACGAAGCGCATGGATGCCGCAGGTTAGCGAGCTGGAGGCAGCGTGGCGGCCGGACTCGGACTCAGGCTGGGCGAGTATCCGCGGATTTGGTTGAGGGACGGCAGATTATTGCGCTCCTCTTGCTGCTGGCGCTGCCACTCTTCGGCTTCTTTCTTGGCCGTGTCGATCATCACGTTAGCGGCGCCCTCGTCGTTGGCCCAGTCGCCGCCCGTCGAGACGAGCTTCACGTTGCGCGCGACCTGACGCGTCTTGGGATTGTAATCGTAGGTCACGAGGTAGAGACCGACTTGGGCCGTGCCGTCGGGCCGGCGGATCCACATCTGCAATGCGTTGCCGAAGGTCTGAATGTTGAAGGTCGTAACTTTCGACGGTTTGCTCGACTTAACGCGAACGACCTGACCCATCTTGTTCACTTCAACGACGAACTCGGTATGCAGCGGAATGTCGGGAAGCTTCGGCGTCGCTTCGGGACCCGGATGTTCGGCCGAACTTGGATGCGGGGGCGCACTCGGCGACGGAGTCGTTGCGGCAAGCGCCGGAGCGCATAACGCGACAACGGCGGCGAGGAGCGTCGCGCTTGTCAAGCGTCCGGTCATCGGTTAGTTACGTGACAGCACGGCGAAAGGATGGCCGCACGATCCGCAAGCGACAACGACCTGAAGGTGCGGTTTTTCGCGCACGGCTTGCGCTTCGTCGGCGCCTTCTTCACAACCGCAGAACCGGCATCGCGTCGACGTGGGGCTCTCGCCCGCGGCGTGTTCGTCCACGCTGGCCGCTTTACGCGGGCCTCGCGCTTCGACCTGCCGAACCTGGCACGACTCATGCGGGTCGCCCGGCTCCTTGCCATCCTTCTGTACGCCTGTAGCTTAAGCGCCGTTCCGGCAGACGCGGAGCGGCCCATCGCCGACTCCCACCGGCTCGACGCCTACTTCGCGCTCTTTGCGAGTGACTCGAGCGTACCGTGGAAGCCGGCCTCGGTTCGACTGGACACCTACTCAAGCGCGCCGGTGACCTTCTCGGTCTACCAGGCCGACCCGGCCGACGTGCTGACGGCGGGGGCGAACTTCGATCCGCGGCCGATCCCGACGCACGACCGGCGCGCGGCGATGACCTTCACGTTCACGCCGCCCGGCGGCTATCAGTTCGGTTCGAATCAAGTCGACATGCCGCTGGGCAATCGCGAGGGTTTCTTTGTCGTCGAAGCGCGCCGTGGCGACATCGGCGAACAAGTGTGGATCAATCGCTCGCGCATCGGCCTGGTTTCGAAGCAGACCCCGGGCGGATTGCTGCTCTACGGCATGGATCTCGGCACCGGACAGCCGCTGGCGCACATGCGCGTGCAGTTCGTCGTGAACAAGTCTTTCGTAACCGAAGCTACCGACGAGCACGGCATCGTTCGCTGGAGCCGCTTTCCGCGGCCGGTGTTCGCGCTCGCGCAATGGGGAAACAGTTACGCGTTCTTGAGCTTCCTTCCGCAAGCGCCGTTGCCGAACGCGATCGTCGGCGTTCGAACCGATTCGGCGGTCGTCCACGCGGGCGGCCTGATACGCGTCGTCGGCTTTGCACGGACGCGCGCCGGCATCGTGCTGCGTCCAAGCAGCGGCAGCGCGTTGATTTCGCTGCGTTTCGGCGCGCGGCTCATAGGCGCGTTGCACGCGCCGCTCGACGCTGCGGGAGCCTTTGCGGCCGCATTTCCATTGCCGCGCAACGCACCGGCCGGCGAGTACACCGTGCTGGCGCAGGCCGCCGGCGGCGTCGGCGGGGCGACCGTCCAGGTCGAGGCCAACGCCGGGGATCTGACGCTGGACGTGAGCGCGGCCTGCGGCGCGCAATGCGATCCGCAAAAAGACGTTCCGCTGCTGATCCATGCATCGCAGCCCGGCGCCAGCATCCACGTAACGGTGGTGCGCTCACCGCACGTGTACGTCGGGTACACGCCTGACGGCACGCCGTGGGCGACGACCGGATGGCTCGATGAGACGGTAAGTGCCGGCCAGGACGGCAACGCGACGGTGAGCATTCCGCATCCCAACGACCAGCTGGCTTCGACGTACGGCGTGCGCGTAACGTCGGGCGGCGCGAGCGCGCAGACGCGGTTGGTCGTCCCGACCGCGCAAGCGGCGGTGCGCGTAAGCGTCGACCAAACCGAACAGAATCTCGGGGCGCCGCTAGGCTTCGATGTCTACGTCAACCAGCTCGACGGCCAACCCGTCGGGAACGCGACCGTCACGGTGCAGCTGGTGCACGGCGCGTCGGTGCAGCAGCAGCAGCTCAAGCTCGACGCCGACGGACATGCGCGCGGCACCTTCGGCTCGCCGCAGCTCGGCACCAACCTGGTGCTCGCGAGCATCAATGACGGCGGACAGGCGATGGATGCGGCGCAAGTGCAGATCGATTCGCAGGCGCCGGCGGCGAGTGCCCAGGGCGACGACGCCGACGTGGCGATCGCACTCGACAAGACGCTCTACCACGCCGGCGACTACATCACCGTCACCGCCAACGCATCCGGGGCGCAAGGCCAGGCGCTGGTCACGCTCGAGAGCGCGCTCGGCGTACAAGCCAGCGTGGCTCCGGTCAACAACGGTCAGGCCGTCGCGCGCTTTCGCGCCGCCGATGCGGCCGGTGAGTTACAAGCCGGCGCGGTCTTCGTACAGGACGGAGCGATTAAGTGGGGCGCGACGCCGGTAAAGCTCACCGCTCCGGGCCGCCCGCAGTTCGCCCCGCTAGTGCTTCCCGAGCAGGCGTTTGCGCCCAACCAAAACGCCGATGTCGCGCTCGACGGTGCAGCGCCAGGTACCTTTATCGTGCGGATTAGCCGCGGCGCGCCCTCGGGAAGCGCGCTCTTCGACTCGGCGCCGGCCTTGTTGGGAATCGGCGTGACGACGACGCAGAGCAGCGCGCCCTCGGCGGTCACCTGGCATCCCTGGATCGACTCCAACGGCGATCGCGCGCAGGTGCTCGGTTT
>JASHXG010000325.1 GCA_030043675.1 Vulcanimicrobiota bacterium | reverse complement strand
AGCTCGGCCGCCGAAGCAGGTGAGATGGCGCGGCGCGCGGGCGTGGCGCGCCTCGCACTCACGCACTACGGCGCGGCCGATCCAGTCGGCGCGCTCGCGTCGGCGGCGCGCGAGCGCTTTGCAGGGCCGGTTCTAGAAGCCGACGACGGGCTCGAGCTCTCCATTTCCTAAAGTCTCACCGCGATCGGCCGATAACGCTCTGGGACGCGCTCCGTAGGGACTTGCTAACCGAGTCTTTATAGATTCGGGCACTTTTTGCGCGCCGTCGTCGTTAGATAAGGGCAATGAACAACTTTACGCTGTTCTGTTTTACGTTCGTGGGTTCACTGGTGCTGTACGGCCTGTTCGACGCCATCATCCTCGGCCCACTGGTCCAGAACCTATCGTGGCGCCACGAAACCGTTAAGCAAATGGGTACCTGCCGCGACGGTTGCCGTGGTTGTTTGCTGATGACCTACCAATAGGCCACCGGTTACGCGATCGACGACTGCCCGATCGGCGATGAATCGAGGGAGGGCAGGCTTGTAGGTGCGGGTGCGACCTTGGTCTTACCATTGGTACTTGCCGGGTGTGTGCTAAGGAGCAGCTTCCCAATGAAAACCTCGAACCTTGTCACATGCGCAAGCTTTTTCGTGTTATCCGCGACGGCGCTTGCCGGCTGTAACAGCGGCGCGCCGCAAGCGGCGCTCCCAAATGCAGCTGCGGGCGAGTCCGCGAGCAACACTCGGGCTTCACACGGGCATCCATATCTGCGCTGGCTAGCCCCCGACGCTAGGATCGCGCCGCGCTTGCTCTTTTTGGGAGACTTTCTGGCAGGCACCGTCGACATCTATTTGATGCCAGAGTTGAGGCAGATAGGCCAGCTCGCCGGATTTACTCACCCGTACGGCGAGTGCGCCTCAAACAGAACCGGCAACGTCTGGGTCACCGAAGAGATTGGCTCGAACCACGGAAACATCTACGAGTTCAGGCGCGACGGCGTGCAGCTCGCCACGATACGCGATGCGTACGGGCAGCCGATCAGTTGCGCGATCGATCCGAAGACGCAAAATCTCGCCGTTTCCAACGTTAGAGACTTCAAGTCCGGTCCCGGTAACGTCGTTATCTACAGGCCCGGCGGCACCGCGAGGGTAATCAGGAATCCGGATCAGCGCGATTACTACTGGCTCTCGTACAATGACGGCGGCAAGCTTTGGGTTGACGGCTATAAGCCGAGCAGCGCCGTAACGGTCTCAGAATGTGACTTAACCGGTTGCAAAACGGTCGATCTCCACGGCGGGACCATCCACACGCCGGGATTCCTGCAGTGGACGGTCGGGCAGAGAAAGTGGTACCTTGCGGACGAAAACTGCGATAACTTCAGCGGGGAATTTTGCATCTACCCGGTCTCCGACGACGGCGAGCTGGGAACGCCGATTAAGCTCATGAGGCCGGGCGGCATGCGTATCTGCACCATGGCCCAGGCCGCGATTACCCCTGGGAAGAGCGTGGTGCTCGTCGGCGGCGACAACGGCAAGCGTTGCGTTCCCGCTCAAACCAGCAGCGCGGGCCGGTGGAACTTTCCCGACGGCGGCGACGCGACGCACATGAACTCCTCGTCCATCGACTATCCTCTCGGGGCGGCGATCAGCACGAGGGCCTTGTAGGCGCTAGTTTTCGGTGCGCGGCTCGCTGCGCGGCAGCGAGAACTGTATCAGGGCGCGAACCGGCGCCAGACCTCGGCTGATCACCGCGCACGGCGTCACCGTCAAACCGAGCTCGCCAAGCCGCGCCGCAGCGGCCATCAGCTCGCCGCCGTTGGTGACGACGTCCTCCAGCAGCAACACGTGCTGACCGCGCGTGTACGGTCCCTCGACGTACTCGTCGGCGAAGGCGCCGTACGCCTTGGGCTTCTTGCGCACTGCGATCAGCGGGATGCTCGAGAGCTGCGAAACGGCCGTCGCGATCACGACGCCGCCCAGCTCGGTCCCGCCGATCAGATCCGGATTGACCTCGGCGACGATCGGCGTGAAGAGACGCGCGATGCGGCGCAGCACTTGCGGATCCGAGAAAAGGCTGAACTTGTCGATGTAGTAGTCGCTGCGGGCGCCACCGGCGAGGATGTAGTCACCGCGGGTGAGCGCGCGCTCGACGATCATCTTGCGCAGCCACGCAAGATCGGGCAGTCCTAGATGCTCCATTGCCATGCATTCCAAGATTCGAGAACGGGATTGGGATCAAAGCCTTTGAAATCGACGCTGATCGGCTCCATTTGACGGCGCCACCAGAAGTAGATCTCGGGGTTGTACTCGATCAGCAGCCGCTGGGTTTCGAAGTAGGCCGTCGTGCGCGCCGGCCGCCCGTACTGGGTCAGCGCAGCCTCCTGCGCCGCCTGCATCTGCGGGTTGCAAAAACGCGAGTAGTTGTAGCCGCCCGGCGGGACGTTTTGACACATGAATTGTGAGCTGTTGTCGGGGTCGATGCCGGCATACCAGCCGTTGACCGAGAGATCGAATTTGCCGAGCTGTAAGATGCCTCCCATACCGGCCGGCGCGAACAGGACGTCGCCGGGAAAAGACTTGATCTCGACCCGGATGCCGGCTTCCCGCAGCATAGCCTGCAGCTCCAGGCTGGCCTGACGGCGCGTTACGTTGGAGTTGTCCGTCACCAGGACGAGGTCCAACGCGTGACCGTTCTTGCGCATGATGCCGTCCGGACCCGGCCTCCACCCGGCGTCGTGGAGCAGCTCGCGCGCTTTCAGCGGATCGTGCGGGTAACTGTGGAGGGCCGGATTGAAGGCCCACATCCAATCGGGGATATCGGCGGTCGCCTCGGTCATCTGTCCGTAAGTTAGCGTGTCGACCAGCTCTCTCTTGTCGATCGCATAGGCGATCGCCAAACGAACTTGCGGATCCGTGAGGGGCGGCCGGGACGTATTGAGCTGCACTCTTTCGTAGCCGTTCACGTTGACGAAGACCAGGCGAATATCGCGCGTCGATTTCAATGCCGGGTACGTTTCCGGCGACGCCTGGAAGAAGTAGTCGATCCCATGCGTCTTCATGAGATTGATCGTCGTGTTCTCATCGGGTACGACGCGGATCTCGATGCGATCGAGCCCGGGCTTGCCCATAAAAAAGCCGTCGTTGCGCACGAGCGTGATGTGATCGCCGTGGGACCATTCCCCAAAACGAAATGGGCCGTCGCTCACGCTCGGGGAGTCGTTGAACGGTATCTGGTTAATGTCCGCGTACTTAGAGAGAACGTGCGCCGGCGCTACCGAATACGGCTGATCGCTCATTGCAAAAAATGTGTTCACGAATGGTGAGAATTTTTGCTTGAGGCGAACGACGACGGTATAATCGTCGGGCGTGTCGATGCTCTTGATGTAGTCGTAGCCGTGCCGGGAGACGACGTTGTTGTTTGGGTTCATGATCGCTTGCCAAGACCACTTCACATCCTTCGACGTCACGGGTTGGCCATCGGTCCATTTGGCGTTTCGGCGCAGGTGGTAGGTAATGGTCAGTCCGTCGGCGGAGATGCCGCCATTCTCGATCGAGGGCACGGAAATGGCGAGCATCGGCACCGGATCGCCCTTGGCGTCGGCAGCGAGCAGCGGCTCGAAGAGGAGATTCGCAATAAGGCCATCCGTCGTGTTCGAATTGAGCAGCGGATTGAGGGACTTGACGTCGGATTGAATCGCGATCCGCAACACTCCCGGCACGGTCCACGAGTGCCGCCCGCCTCCTACGCCATTCGATACTTTACT
>JASHXG010000324.1 GCA_030043675.1 Vulcanimicrobiota bacterium | reverse complement strand
GGCGGCGACGCGGTTAGCATCGCAAAATGAAACGCGGGGACTTGCGAGCGCTGCGTAAGATCGTGCCGAAGCCCCATCCGGCGGATTCAACCACTGAGTGCGTTCGCGACGGCGGCTACGGCTCGCGAAACATCAACGTCCGAGGTCTGCCAGTTCAGGACGCTCACCCGCATCGCACGCATCCCGCGCCAGGTCGTCGGGCCGAAGTAGGCTTGGCCTGAGCGAACGATACGATCGATCACTTCTTCCGTTCGGGCATCGTGTTCCGCAGGGGTGGCGTCCCGGCGCGTAGACTTGAATCGCACGAGACCTTGATTGATGATGGGATGCCACAACACTTCCGCGCCTTCGAGGCTGCCGATTCCGGCCACGAGCGCGGCGGCATGCCGGCACGAGCGCTCGATCAAATCGGCGATTCCACTGCGCCCGAGTTGCCGGATGGCGGCATACGTAGAGAACCCGCGCGCCCGGCGCGACCAATCCGGATTCCAGTCGATCTGATCGCGAGCAGTCGCCGTTTGCGCGATATACGGCGCGCGCGTAGACATTGCCGCGCGATGCGCTTGCGCGTCAGCGACGAATGCATACCCGCAGTCAAACGGAACGTTCAACCACTTATGTCCGTCGGTCGCCCACGAGTCGGCGGCTTCCACACCCGCTAGCAAACCGCGATAGCGGGGGCTGGCTGCAGCCCAAAGACCGAAGGCGCCGTCGACGTGGACCCAGGCACCGAGCTCCTTGGCAATCGGAATCAGCTCTTCGAACGAATCGAACGCTCCGGTATTAATGTCCCCGGCCGCAAGAATCGCGACGGCGGGCGCGTGGGGACGCGCCTGGAGCGCGCGGCGAAGCGATTGCGGATTCATCGTTTCATCAGCGTTTGGCTCTAGAAGCTCGATGTGCTGCGTTCCGAGTCCGAGAAGCTTCACGGCCCGGTCGATCGATGCGTGACGGTTGGCGCTCGTGACGACCTTGATAGGCGGCGCTGCGTAAAGCCCGCGCTCTTCGACGTTCCAACTGCAGCGCTCCAGCAGCGCGTGTCGCGCGGCGGCGAGGCAGGTGACATGGGCCATCTGGCATCCCGTCACCAGCGCAAAACTCGCTGCCGGCGGCAACTGCAACAAATCCTTGAGCCATGCGCCCGCAGCCTCTTCGGCAATCGCTGCCGCGGGACCGCACGCGTACAACGCGGCGTTCTGATCCCACGCGGAAGTCAACCAGTCCGCTGCCAATGCGGCGGGAAGAGCGCCGCCTATCACCCAACCGAAGAAACGGCCGCTGGGCATGCCGAGTATGCCGCCCTCGACATCTCGCACCAACTCCTCGACGACCGCAACCGCATCGATCGATCCGTCCTCGAGTGGCCGAAAGAGCGTTTCGCGAAGCGTCGCCGCATCGGCGGTCGCACCAACCGGGGCGTGCGCGAGCGACTGAACGAACGCCAGGGCTTCTTCGTACGCGGTTCGCAGCGCCGGCTGAAACGTCGACGTCGTCTGCAACATGACATGATGGTACCGCCGGCGCCCGGACGAACCCATCCGAATCTTGCTATTGCCGAGCCAATCCCCTAATCGCGCTACTGACTGACCCGTACGGCTGTGAACTTCTCCTCCGTGGTCCAGGTTTCGCCACCGTCGGCGGAGAGTTGTGTCGTGGTCGTGCGTTTGTCGGCAGACTGATAGACGTAAACGTCACGGTGGATGATCGTTTTGCCTTTATAAGAAATCGTGGCGGACGTCGTCCAGGTATTACCGTCGATGGTTACATCTTGCACAAACGGTTTGGATTCCTGGAAGACGCTCACACGCGTGTACGTCTTTGTCATGGGATTGTAGCTAAAAACCCCCAGGTCGGTGAGCGGCGATCCCGGCGCGGGATTGCTATTGAGATAGTCGCACACCATGAACCCGTGGTTTGGCGACCAGCCGCAGTCCTGGGTGCCGTCGAACGCATAGGCGTGGCTATACGGAGTTTCGTAGATCTCCGCATGATAGGTCCAGCGCCCCGCCCAAACGCCGAGCTTGGCGATCGGATCCGAGTCCTGTGCAGCTGCCATGGACGGTACCAATAGTGCAGCAATTAAACCGACCAGTGCGCTCGCGCGAATACGTACTAGCATGATAGTGCCGGTCCTTTCTGGCACGCATGGTAGCACGGTGTACAAATCAAACGCAACGGTCGCACCAATCAAAAAAGCATCAGCGTCGACGAGTTCGGCCGGCTCGCATACAAAGCCGAACTGCTCAATCCAACGAAGCATCACAAATCGCCGTAGTGAACTCGTAAATTCGAGCGTTTCGTGGTAGCGCCAACGGGAATCGAACCCGTCTTTCCGCCTTGAAAGGGCGATGTCCTAACCGATAGACGATGGCGCCGCGTGCTTTCACACGGTAGCCGCCGCGGCGCGGCCTGTCAATGCCGGGCGCATGAGCAAGCGGCGACGACGGCGAATTTTGCAGTCAGGAGGACTGCTATGCGGCGCTCGCTATTCCTCGTTCTCGCGGCGGCCATGCTTTCGGGGTGCGCCGGGTTCGGCGAGCCCAACGCGCCCGGACTTCCCGTGCCGGCCAGCGCGGCGCGGCGCAAGCCGGCGGAGGTGCCGATCGTCGGTGGCTGTCAGATCTTTCCCGCCGACAACTGGTGGAACGAAGACATCTCGAAGTACCCGCTCGATTCGAGGTCGTCCCAATACATCGCAGCCTTGCCGGGAAATCTGCATCCCGATTTCGGGCAAGACCCCCATTACGGCATCCCGTTCAACGTCGTGCCGAGCACCCAAAAGCGCGTCCCGGTCACCTTCTACTACAAGTCGCAGAGCAATCCGGGACCGTACCCCATTCCACCCGACGCGCAGATCGAAGGCGGCCGCAACGCGACCGGCGATCGCCACGTGCTCGTCTTGCAGCGGGGCAAATGCACGCTCTTTGAGATGTGGGACGCGTATCCGCGCGACGGCGGCCGGCGCTGGCACGCCGGTTCGGGCGCGATCTTCCACTTGAATACCAACAAACTACGGCCCAACGGGTGGACCTCAGCCGACGCGGCCGGTCTGCCGATCCTGCCGGCGCTGGTGAAATGCGCTGAAGTGAAAGCCGGCGCGATCGATCACGCGTTGCGGGTGACGTTCAGTGAAACCCAGGAAGGCTACATTCACCCGGCGACGCACTACGCGAGCGACAGCCGAGATCCGAGTTTGCCACCGATGGGGCTGCGCTTGCGCATGAAGGCGTCGTACGACATCTCGCACATCACGGGCCAATCGCACGTCATCGCGGTCGCGATGAAGAAATACGGGATGTTCGTGGCGGACAACGGCTCGAACTGGTACTTTCAGGGCGAGGGCGGCAAAGCGTCGTCATGCTGGAACGACAACGATCTCGACCAGCTCAAAAACGTGCCGGGATCGGCCTTCGAGGTCGTGAAGACCGGAAAGATCCTGCGCATTACCGGCCCGTAGCGCGGCTCGATATAGAACGAAACCGCCGTGGAAAACACGTTTCCACGGCGGTTCGCTGTTTAGGTGCGAGCTTCGAGTTTAGAAGGGGAAGTAGAAGCCCAAACCCGCGTAGGGACCGTTGAAGGTCTGAGAGATCGGGGCGTTGTTTTTATTCGCCCAGTTCTCTCCCTTCCAACCGAGGTCCAGATAGGCCGCCGGGACGAATGCCCATTGGATACCTACCTGATACTTGAGGACGTTGTAGCCGATACCGAACGAAGTCGGCCCGGTGGTAATGGCCGGATTGCTGTACGTGCCGGACACATTGGGGTAGTAGTAAACGCTACCGTATTCCGTGAACGCCTGCTTGAAGTCCGGCAATTTCTCAAGGCCGAACCCGACTGCGCTCATGTTCGGATAACCGTAGTTGTTCGACGACCACATGTACCCGATCGCAACGTAGACGTGTGGCTTGAAGACGCGAATGCCAAATCGCGCATCGATGTTGCGATTGACTGCGGTAAAGGCCGGCACGTAGGTTGCGAACCGGCTGCCGATCGAGGTCACGAAGCACTCCGACGCATTGGAAGGCGTGGCGACCGATTGCGGGACGCCGCAGTTATGTGGATACTGCCAGTTTGCGTAGTCGGCTTCGAGCATGAACGGTAGGCTGAACGCGTCAAATATGATTCCGCCCCGTACGGTCCACGAGCCGCTTCCCGTGTTACCGGGCGAAAACTCGTTGTAGACCTTGGGCGAGATCAAGTAGTCGCCGGCCACCCAAACCCAGTTGGGATGCCGAACGGGCGGCGGGGGCGGTGGCGGCGGTGGTGGTGCAGCCGGCGGCGGCGGCGGTGGCGCGGCCGGCGGCGGCGTTGCCGGTAAGTAGCGCACGACCACTAGGCGCCGATCCGGCACCCACTGCACGTACGCGCCCATACCTTCGGAGATCACGCGAATTGGGACCAGCACCGCGCCCTGATAGATGATCGGCGGCACGTCCAGCGGACGCGACTCGCCGTTGATGATGACTTCGGGCTTTCCGACGGTGACTTTGACCTCGGCTCCCGCTTTGCTCACCGTCGCCGTTTTGGTTCC
>JASHXG010000045.1 GCA_030043675.1 Vulcanimicrobiota bacterium | reverse complement strand
CGCGCTCGATCCGCAGTACGTTGCCGAAGTCGTGCGCCGCTATCTACGCAATCCGGTTGTGGTGAATCTCGTCGCAGCCGCCTCCGAGGACAAGGGAAACTCGCAATGACCCCCTCTCGCTTGCTCTGCTGCGCGGTCATCGCCGGCGCACTCGCGGCCATCCCGGCCGCCGCGTTTGCGGCGGCGCCTCCCGCGCCCGTGCCGATGGTCGAGAACGTCGGCGGCACGACGGTGGTTCGCCAGTCCGATAGCGCCGCGACGCTCGTCGGTGTTGCGCTGGTCGTACGTGCCGGGCTCGACCGGCAGACGATGAAGCAGAATGGGTTAGCGGCGCTCGTCGCGCAGACCATCATGCGCACTCCCGTCGGCACCCCGGCACAGCCGCTCGAGGACGCCGTCGCCGCGCGTGGCGGCTCGGTGCAGTTCACCGTGGATCCGAGTGACGTCCGTTTCTACATCGAGTCGCTGCCCGGCGACGCGACGGCGGTCCTAGGGCTGGTGCAAAGCGCGATTGCGGCGCCGGACTTCTCGCCGGCAACGGTGCGCGATGCGCGAGCCGCGCTGGTGAAACGGATCGCGCAGAGCGAGCAAGTGGCGCTGCAGGTCGGCCTCGACATGCTCAGCGCCGCTTCATCCGCGCAAGCCAATGCGGGTCTGCCCGAGCTGGGCACGTCGGCCTCGCTCGCGCAGCTCTTTCCATCTGACGCGGCCGCGTTCTATCGCGCGTACTATCGCCGCGGCGGCGCAATCGTCAGCGCTGCGGGAAGCCTTGATTCACTCGCGCCGGATGCGCTGGCTAATCTTGCCGGGGCGTTGGCGCCCGGAACGACGGCTCCGATAGCCGTTCACGTTCCCACGCTGAACGGCGCGACGCGCGAGATCGTGGCGCACCGCGACATCTCGTCGCCTTGGCTGATCGCTGAGTATCCGGCCCCGGGCGTCGATAGCAAGGACTTCGGTCCGATGCTCGTGCTGGCGTCGTTCGTGCGTCGAACGCTCTCGGATATCGCGCAGGTGCCGGGTGTCGTTTCGCCGACCTTTGCCTCGCGCTCGGTCGGCGCCGTCTACACCTACGATCACGCGCCGGCCCGCCTCGTGATCTACGTGAACGGCGGACTGATCGGCGATCCGAGCCGCGCCTTCGCGACGGCCCTCTCGATCGTGAACGTCCTGGCCGTGACGAAGCTTCAAGGGTCGATCGACGACTTCAAAGCCGAAGCGGCCGGCGATTTCGCAACCGACGCGACGACGCTCGAGACCCGCACCTGGCTGGCGGCAGTCTTCGCCCAGCAAAATGCTTCGCCGGATTTCCTGAACCGCGCGTTAACGGCGATTTCGGCGACGACCGCTGAGGACTTACAGCGCGTCGCGCGCACGTACCTCGGCAATCCCACCATCGCGCTAGTCTTGCCGCGCGGCACAAACCTCCAGGATTAACGACTGAAGGTCGCGCTCGTTCATGACTATCTGAACCAGCGCGGCGGCGCCGAGCGCGTCTTCGCTCGAATCGCTCAGGCATGGCCCGAGGCGCCGATTTACACGGCGCTCTACGACGAGCGAGCCGTCGGCGATCTGATTCCGCGGCAGCGAGTCTGCACGTCGTACCTCGCGCGGCTTCCCTCTGCGAACCGTGCCTTTCGCCTGCTCGCCCCGTTCTATCCGCGCGCATTCGAGAGCTTCGATTTTTCGGACTTTGACACCATCGTGAGCTCGACGACCGCGTGGGCGAAAGGCGTGCGCGTTCCGCCCGGCGCCGTTCACGTCTGCTACATCAATACGGTCAGCCGTTTCGCCTTTGCATACGACGAGTACGTCGGTGGCCTCGGCCCGAGCGCGCTCGCACGTCCTTTGGTCACGCGCCTGGTGGCTTGGGATCGCGCGGCGGCCGGGCGTCCGACACGCTTCGTCGCAAACTCTCGTAACGTCGCCGAGCGCGTTCGCAGCTACTATGGGCGCGACTGCGACGTACTGCCGTGTCCGGTCGATCTCGACCGCTTCAGCATCGGAAGCGGAGGCGGTGACTATTTCGTCATCGCATCGCGGTTGTTGCCATACAAACGCATCGAGCTCGCGATACGGGCCGCCGCCCTCGCGGGGACGAAGCTCGTCGTGGCAGGAACCGGCCCTGCGCTGCGAATGCTGCGCGAGCGTGCACGCGGCACGACGACCACGCTGCTCGGCTACGTACCAGACGCGCAGCTCAACGCGCTCGTCGGCGACGCGCGGGCGGCGATCGTGCCGGGGGAGGAAGATTTTGGGCTCGTGCCGCTCGAGGCGGCGGCGGCCGGCCGCCCGGCAATCGCCTATCGCGCGGGCGGCGCGCTCGAAACGATTATCGAAGGCCAAACCGGGGTCTTCTTCGATGAAGCGACGCCGGAGTCGCTGGCGAGAGTGCTGCGCGATTTCGACGAGTCGCAGTTCGACCCAGGGCGCTTGCGCGCCCATGCCGAGGCGTTTTCACCTGCGCGGTTCATCGAGCGCCTGCGCGACATCGTACGACGCGTTCGTAACGAAAGCCCTGCCTTCTGAAGGTATCGTGCGCGTAGCCTACGTCGCGGCGGCGGTTTTCGCGATCGTCTATCTGGCGCTCGACTTAAACAAGCTCTACGCGCTGCGTTACGGTGCCGACCTCGGCACCTATCTGCAAACGCTGGTAAACCTGCGTCACGGTTTATCGTGGAACTACGGAGAGTGGCGGCCGCACTTCGAGGTACATGATTCCTGGGCGCTGAGCGCGCTCGTTCCGATCGTCGCACTCTTTCCACGCGCTCAGACGTTGATCGTCATTCAGGTCGCTGCCGTCGCAGCAGCGTCGATTCCGCTGGTTCTTTTCGCCCGCGACCTTGGTGTGCCGCAGCCAGGAGCCAATCTCCTGGGCATCGCGTATCTGCTGACGCCGTCGGCGCAAGGGCTCGCCTACGATAACTTTTCGGAGAACGTCTTCGTCCCGTTGATTGCGTTCGGCGGGGCGCTCGCCGTACGCAAACGCCTCTTTTGGCCCGCGGTCGCGGCCGCTCAGCTGCTGATGGGACTGAAGGAAGATCAGATTCTTTTCGTGCTCTGGTTCGCAGCGGCGTGCGCGTTGTGGTGGGACCGGCGCATGGGTGTGGCGCTCTGCGCGCTGGCCGCGCTCAATGGACTGCTGTTCTTTGGATTCGAGCATTTCGCGGGTGTACGGCCGGGAATTCCGCTTTATGGACTCACGATCCGCGACCCCGGCGGCAAACTGACGATGATCGCGCTGCTGCTGGCGCCTTTTGCCTTCGCGCCGCTAGGCGTGGGACGGTGGCTGCTCTTGGCGGCGCCGTTGCTCGCCGAGATCGTCTTCATGCAGCCCTGGAACTACGAGCCTAGCCGCGTCGGATCGCACTACACGGCATCGCTCTTGGCAGCGTCGGCGATTGCGGCGGCCTTTGGGCTGCGGCGCTGGCCGGTCTTGGCCCGCGCAACGGTCCCCTGCGCGCTGATCGTCACGCTGCTGATCTTCAACGATACCGTGTTGCGCCCGGGGCGCTGGCCGTACATCGTAGACTGGCCCGCGTACGCGCGCGCCGTAGCGATTCGCGACGACGGGCGTCCGGCGGTGCTCGGGCGGCGCGACGAGGGCGTTTGGGCGGTCGCGGCCGCCAATCCGCAAGTGCGGCTCGACCCGCATCCGGACTCGCACGCCCCCGCCTGTCCGGCGTACGACACGAACGCGCCGGCATTCTTCGCCAGCCTCGCGGGACGGTTGCCGCCCCATCTGTGCGGCGGGGTCCCGGTAACGCCGTGAGCATCGCCGCGGAGGCGACCGTGCGCGCGATGCGCGAGGATCGAGGCCGCTTCGCCCTGCTCTCCGGCCGGCGCGTGTTGATCTATTGGCCGCACGGGTTGGGCGATTGGGTTCATTTCGGCGCCATCGCGCCGCTGCTCGAGCCGTCGAATACCTATGCGATCACGCGCTTTGGCGATGATTACGTGAGCGTGATGGAAGAGCATCCGCGGATTCTTGCGCTTTGCAGCGGCGTGCGAGCTCCTTCAGACGGCGCGGATCTCGGGGCGCGTCACTTCGGTCTGAGCCTGCGCGCTTGTAACGGCGGCAGCGTTCGCATGGAGCTGCCGTCGCCGATCGGTCGCAACGTGAGCGCCTTCGCTCCCGAGATCCTGCTCTGGACCGACTATCCGGAAACGGAAGGGCGCACCGCTTATCCATTTCACACCAAAGCGCGGAACCTCGCGCGCCTTTTGGTGCCGTCCTCCCGCCTGCGCTCGTTCGATCTCTCCAAGCCGCTGGTCAACACGGTCGATTTCGCGGCTCCGCCGGCCACGCAGCAACGACTCGACGAGCGGCTGGCGCGATTCGCGCCGCCCGGCACGCGTCTGTGCGTCGTCTCTCGGGCCGGCGTGACGGCCGGACGCAAGAACTGGGGAAATTCCTCGGAGGCGTTGGATTTCGCGATCCGCATGCGGCGTGACGACCAGCGCTGGCACTTTATCTCGATGGACGACGAGCATCTGGGCGACGGTGCCGCGGGCTTCCGCGAGCTCTTTGCGGATCTCGATCAGCCCTTTGCGCGGCTGTACAAAGCATTGGCCGCGCGGGCCGACCTCTTCGTCGGGATTCCGGCCGGCCCGCTCCATCTCGTGATGGCGCGCGGGAGCATACCGACGATCGGCCTTTGGCTCGCGCATCATCCGGACTGGTACGATGAGCCGAATCCCGCCGCGATTCATCTGATCGGGCGGCGCGTCCGCGACCATGGCTTTGACCGCCGGCCTGCGACCACCACCAAGCCGGCCTCACTGCGCCATCGTCTGCACTACTTGGATAAGCCCACGATCGATTCGCAGGCCGTGCTCGAGGCGGTCCGCGCGCTTATCGGGTAAGCTGCGGCGCGAACAACAACGCCGCGATGGACAACGCATTGAAGAGCGCGTGCGAGATCATCGAAGCGTAGGCGTTAGCGGTGCGATAGTACACCGCGCAGAGCACGACGCCGCCTAGAGCCAGCGGTAGCGCGGCATAGATGTCGCCGTGCGCGATGCCGAAGAGCAGGCCGCTCAATATCGCGCCCCCCCAGAAGCCGCCATAACGCATGCCCAGATTGAAGAAGAGGATGCGAAAGAACGTCTCCTCGGCAAAAGGCGCGAACAGGACCGCAAAGGCCACGAAGATGGCGATCGTCGTCGGATCGCGCAAGCTCTTGAAGATCTCGACAATATCCTGTTGGTGCTGGCTCTTCGCCAGATAATCGATGAGCGAGGCGCTTCCGTTTGCCACGATCGCCATGGCAGCCGCCCCCAGGACGGCGATGCCGATCGTTCGAGCGTTCGGCATTCGAAACCCCAGTTCGCGCAGCGAAAACCTCGAGATGACGGGCATCGCGGCAAGGACGATGAGGACCAGAGCGCCTTCGAGCACGAACTGAAGCACGATCGACATGTCGAAGATCAAAGGATTGGGCGGCTGAATCGGCGTCCGGCTCAGTTTGAGCGTGACGAAAAACCCGGCTATGAAAAGCGCTGCGATGAAGCCCGCGAGCAGCCACGTCCAGAAGCCGGTGAAACTATCCTTCGGCCAGCGCGTCGGCCAGGCGGGCGAGGTCGGCGAGGTCGAGTCGTTCACCGCGAAGCTCCGGAGAGAGGTTGCTGATCGTAAGCGCCCGGGAAACTATCGCGCGATCGAGTTCGAGCGCCAGCGATAGACTATTGGCAATCGTCTTGCGCCGGTACGCGAATACGCCACGCACGACCTTCCAAAAGAGCTGAAGATCGCGCGGCTGCACCGCGGGCGAGGCGCGACGGCGTAAGAGCACGACGGTCGAGTGCACCTTTGGCGGCGGATAAAAGGATCTTGGAGGAAGCGTGAACGCGCGCTCGACGTGCATCGCGTACTGCACCGCGACGGAGAGGCTGCCATAAGCCCGTGTACCGGGCGCGGCAAGGAGGCGATCTGCGACGTCCTTCTGGACCATCACCGTCATGTGATCCGGCCCGCGCTCCATCTCTGCCAATCGCACGA
>JASHXG010000323.1 GCA_030043675.1 Vulcanimicrobiota bacterium | reverse complement strand
GCTGCGGCGAGCTACGACTTCCGCACCATCGAGCACAAATGGCAGTCGCGTTGGGAGCGCGATGCGATCTATCGCGCGCGCGAAAAGAGCGAGCTCCCCAAATACTATGCAATGGAGATGTGGCCCTATCCATCGGGCGATCTGCACGTGGGTCACGCCAAGAACTACGCGTTCGGCGACGCGGTAGCGCGCATGATGCGCATGCTCGGCTACGACGTCTTGCATCCGATGGGCTGGGACGCCTTCGGTCTCCCGGCCGAGAACGCCGCTATTTCGCGTGGCGTCGATCCGCAAGTATGGACCGTCGAAAACATCCTCAACATGCGCCGCCAGATCCGTTTGATGGGCACCGGCTACGATTGGTCGCGCGAGATCACGACCTGCGAGCCGGAGTACTACCGATGGAATCAATGGCTTTTCTTGCGTCTGTACGAACACGGCCTGGCGTACAAGCGCGAGGCGCCGGTAAATTGGTGCCCGCACGACCGCACCGTGCTGGCTAACGAACAAGTGATCGACGGGCGCTGCTGGCGCTGCGGGCATCTGGTCGAGCGGCGCAATCTTTCGCAGTGGTTCTTGCGGATCACGGAGTATGCCGATCGGCTGCTCGACGATCTCGAACGTCTCCCGGGCTGGCCCGAACGCACGCGCACCATGCAGCGCAACTGGATCGGGCGCAGCCGCGGCGTTCTTTTTGCGTTCGGCATCGACGGACTCGACGATGCGATCGAGGTGTTCACCACGCGCATCGACACTTTCTACGGCGCAACCTTCGTGGCGATCGCGCCGGAGCATCCGGTCGTCGAATCGCTCAAACGAATTATCTCGCCGGAGCATGCCGCCGCCATCGCGAGCTTCGCCGAGAGTCTGAAATCGCGCTCGGAGCTCGAGCGCACGAGCTTGATGGAGAAGCAGGGCCTCTTCACGGGCGCCTACGCGATTCACCCGCTTTCCCGCGAGCGCATCCCAATTTGGGTGACGAACTACGTGCTCGCCGAATACGGAACCGGTGCCATCGGCGGCGTGCCCGCCCACGACGAGCGCGATTACGACTTTGCCAAGCAGCACGGCCTTCCGGTCGTTCAGGTGATCGTGCCCGCGCAGGAAGAGCCGAACCCATCGACTGACCTTCCCTTGCTCGGCGATGGGCGCTTGATCGCAAGCGACGACTTCAGCGGGATGTCGAGCGCGCGCGCGCGCGAAGCCATGACCGAGCGACTCACCGCGCTGGGCCTGGGGCGCGCCGCCGTCAACTACAGGCTCCGCGATTGGTTGATTTCGCGTCAGCGCTATTGGGGCACGCCGATTCCGATCGTCTATTGCGAGCGGTGCGGCGAGGTTCCGGTGCCCGACGCGCAGCTTCCGATTCTTCTCCCGCCGGTCGCGCACGTCGCGCGAGAGGGCTCGCCGCTGGCCTCGGTCCCGGAGTTCGTCAACACCGTCTGCCCGCGCTGCGGCGAGCCCGCGCGTCGCGAAACCGACACCATGGACACGTTCTTCGAATCGTCATGGTACTATTTGCGGTACCTGAATCCGCACGACGATCGAGCACCCTGGACGGCCGAGCGCGCGGCGCACTGGATGAACGTCGACCAATACATCGGCGGCGCCGAACATGCGGTGCTGCACTTGCTCTACTCGCGCTTCTTCTACAAGTTCTTTCACGACCGCGGCTGGGTGAGCGGACCGCCGGAACCATTCGAGCATCTTTTTCACCAGGGGCTCGTGCTCCACAACGGCGAGAAGATGTCGAAATCGCGCGGAAACGTGGTGGGCATCGACGAGACGGCCGAGCGAAGCGGCATCGACGCGATGCGTCTCTTTCTCCTCTACGTCACCCCGCCCGAAGAGACCAGCGACTGGACCGACGAGGGCATCAGCGGACGCGTGCGTTTGCTCAATCGCATTTGGCGCGCTTGCGAGCCGTTCTTCGATTCACCGCCGGCGGTAGCGCTCGATGCGCCGCCGGCGGCCCGAGCGCCGGAGGAGAAGGCGTTGGTGCGCGCGGTGCACGTCGTTGCGAAGTCGGCGATCGACGAAACGACCTCGCGCCGCTTTCACTACAACACGACCATCGCGAAGCTCGACGAGCTGGTCAACGCGATGACGGCCGCGAGCGCCGGCCAAGCCTCCCCGGCGCTGCGCTACGCCGTCAATGCGCTGCCCATTCTGATCGCGCCGTTTGCGCCGCATATCGCCGAGGAGCTCTGGGAACGCCTCGGGCATGCGGGCTCCGTACACCTCCAGCGGTATCTCATGCCCGAGCAAGAGGCATTGGCCGTCGATGAGATCACGCTGGTCGTCCAGATCAACGGCAAGATCCGCGCTCGCATCACCGCGCCCGCCGGCGTCACGGAAGAGCGAGCCTTGGCGCTCGCGCTCGACGAGCCCAAGGTGCGCGCGCAACTCGACGGCAAAAAGCTGCGCCGTCACATCTACGTGCCCGGCAAGCTGCTCAATCTGGTTCTGACTAGGGAACCTTAGGTCGCGGTTATTCGTCTTTGAGGCCTTCGCGGGAGACCATCTCGCGGTAGATTGCGCGCACACGCTCGAGCGTGTCGATCTCTTCGACCGGCTTGTCGTCGCGGAGGCGCACGATGCGCGGAAAGCGCAGCGAAAATCCACTCTCGTGAAGATCGCTCTTTTGAATGATGTCGAAGGCCACTTCGAGCACGATCTTCGGTTGGACGGGAATCTCCCACGCGCGCGCTTTTTCGCGCTGCTGCTCGGGCGCCAGCCGATGAGCGAGAAACCACGGGGTGAGCTCGGCGATCTCGGCGTCGGTCAAGCCCGAATAGGCCTTGCCGATGGTCGCGAGCCGGCCGTCGTCGTCGCGAACGGCGAAGGTATAATCGGAGAGAACGCCGGCACGTTTGCCGTTTCCCCACTCGACGGCAACCACGACGACATCGAGGGTCGAGAGCTCGCGCTTGAGCTTTAGCCACCACTTCCCGCGGCGGCCGGGCGCGTACGGAGCGTCGGCGCGTTTGAGCATCAGCCCCTCGTTGCCGCGCGCTCGCGCCTGCTCGAAACGCGCGTTCACGCCGGCGGGGACGGGCTGGTCGACGCGCTCGACGGGCGCGAGCGCGAGGTGCGCGCTCGGTGCGATCAACTCGGCCAGCCGCTCGCGCCGCCGGCTCAGCGCCTGCTCGAGCAGCAGCTCGTCCCCGAGCGCGAGCAGGTCGAACGCGACGTACGCGACCGGCACCTCGCGCAGCAGCGCCTCGTCGACGCTCTTGCGTTGCAAGCGGGCTTGGAGGATGCGAAACGGCAACACGCGATCGTTGCGAGTCGCGACGATCTCGCCGTCGAGGATCGCGGCGCCCGGGAGCGCGCTCAGGGGAGCGGCGAGCTCGGGATAGGAATCCGTGACGTCGTTGAGCCGGCGAGAAAAGAGACGCACGCGGCCGTCGCGCACGTGCGCTTGCGCGCGGATGCCGTCATACTTATCCTCGATCAGCCAGGAACGTCCGTCGAGATCCGGATAGGCCTCTCCGAACGGAATGGGCGTCGCGAGCATGAACCCGATCGGAGTTCCATAATCGATCCGAACCTCGGCCAGCGCGTGGTGCTTGGCAGCCAGCGCCACCGCGCCGACGTCGCCACCGGCCATCGCGGCGCGGCGGACTGCAGCCGGATCGGCGTCAAAGGCTTGCGCGATCGCATCGAGCAGCAGCCCCTCGCGCAATCCTACACGCAGATCACCGGTGACGATCTTCACGACGTAGGTCGCCGCGAGCGGATCCTCGCAGGCGCGCAGAATCCGCTCGAGCACGGCCGCGCGACGCGCAGTCGCGCGCTTTCCCGACGCTTGCGCGATCTCGCCGAAGGCGGCTTCGAGGCTAGCCGGCGTCAGGCGCTCGCGAAAGAGCAGCGCATCGGAGGGTGGACGCACGAGCTCTCCGAGCGCGGCACCGAGATCGCCCGCGCGACGATAGGCGCGACCGAGCGCGCCGTCGTCGAAGTGCCAGAGGCGCTGGGCGACCTCCACGATCGTCCGTCCGCCCAGCGAGAGCGTCCGACGATCGCGCGCCGCAAACGGACTACCTGCCAGAAAGCGCGCCGCCGCCGAGAGATCCGCGTCCTCGAGGGTGCGGAGATACTCGGCCAGCAGGGCGATCTTCTCGAGCTTTGCCGGATGCGATGCGATCGCTTGCGCAACGCGGGCGAAACGCTCCATGAGCGCGGCGTTGGGTTCCCTAGAACGGGCGACCGCTTGCGAGCAGAGCTTTGAAATACTCGTACGTGGCGCGAATGCCGTCCGATAGTCGCGTCGCCGGCGACCAATCGAGCTCGTGGCGGGCCCGCGCCGAGTCGAACTGTGCGGCGCGCGCGTCACCCGGACGCGGCGGCGCGTGCGTGACCGGCGCTTCGAAACCGGTGATCTCGACCAACTCGCGATAGATCCGGTTGACGCTGGTCTGGATGCCGGTTCCGATCACGTAGCAGCCGCCGGCGCCGCGCTCGAGCGCAGCGAGGTTCGCACGGGCGACGTCTTCGACGAATACGTAATCGCGGGTCTGCTCGCCGTCCCAATCGATGCGCACGCCCTCTTGCTGCAGAAACCGTCCGATGAAGATCGAGATTACGCCGGCTTCACCGTTGGGATCCTGGCGCGGCCCGTAGACGTTGCCGTATCGCAGCGACGTGAAATCGAGTCCCTTCTCGTTCTCGTAGAAGCGGAGATAGCGTTCGGCGACCATCTTGGTGATGCCGTAGGGCGACGTCGGATGCTGCGCAGTGTCGTCGGTGATCGGAAGCCGGTCGGGCGTCCCGAAGCTCGCGCCGCTGCCGGCAAAGATTACCTTGCGCACGCCGGTGCGGACGGCATTCTCGAGCACGTTGAGGAGGCCGACGACGTTCACTTGCGCATCGTAGATCGGATCGCGCGAGGAGATCGCAACCGAGTGCTGCGCAGCGTGGTGGCTCACGAGCTCGGGTGAGAAGTCGGCGAAGACGCGCGCCATGGCCTCGTCGCGGATATCCATGTGGACGAGTGAGACGCCGTTGGGCACGTTGACGCGCCGCCCGCCGCCGTGTTCCCAAAGCGAGTCGATCACCAGCACGTCGTGGCCGGCCGCCAGGTAAGCGTCGACGACGTGGGAGCCGATAAATCCGGCCCCGCCGGTCACCACAATGCGCACGTTATCCCTCCTAGTCGAGCGGCGTTTCGTCGCAGGGGAGCGGCGGATGCCCGCCTACGCGCTGCTCCTCTGCTCGATTGCCTCGGTGCTGGGTACGCTCGGCGTCACCCCGCTTCCCCCAGACGTCCGCCTCGTCGCGATCGGCGGCTTGACGGCCCTGGCGTTCTACGCCGCTTCGGCGTGGTGCTCGCCGCGGCGCTTGGCCGCGCTGCTGCTCGCGGTACTCGTCGCCGCGGCGTTCAATGCCGCTTGGCGCCAGCGCGCCGCGGCGACCATCGTCGAGCACCGAACGGCTCGCTACGCCGGATCGATCCTCGGGCTTCTCAGCGCGGATGACGACTCGAGGTCGCTGCTGGTAGCACTGGATGGCGGATTGCGCGTTGAGGCGCGCGTTCGCGGCGCGACTGGGTCCACCGGCTCGCGCGTCATCATACGCGGACGCCTTGAACCCTTTGACGACGCGCGCAATCCCGATGAGCCCAGCGAGCGCGCGATCGAGCAGGAGCGCGGAATCGATGCTCGACTCGATGACGCCGCAATTCTCGCCGCGGCGCCCGGGGCGGGCTGGGACGCTCGCGTTTGGCTGGCGCGCGCACACGAATGGGCGCACGCGCAGCTCGCCGATCGCCTTGGCGAACCCGCCGCATCGCTCGTTGCCGGTGAGCTCTGGGGCGAGCGTTCCGCCCTTCCGCCCGAGCTGCGTTCGGAGTTCCAAGAAACGGGAACGGTCCACGTGCTCGTGACGGCCGGACTTCACTTAGGCGTCGTGGCCGCGTTATGCTTGGGGCTCTTCTCGCTCTTCAAGTGGCCGCGTTGGCTGGCATGCGGCGCGGCGATGGTGCTGCTCTGGTCGTTCGTGGGGTGGAGCGGCGCGCAGCTGCCGGCGGTCCGCGCCGCTTCGATGGCAACCGCCGCCCTCGCTGCGCGCGCCTGCGGCCGCGCGACGCTCTCGTGGAACGCCTTGGCGATTGCGGCGCTCGCCATTACCTTTACTCGGCCGGCCAGCGTGGCGACCGCCTCGTTCGCACTGTCGTTCTCGTGCGTGGGCGCGATCTTCGCCTGCGCGCCGATCTTGGAGCGATGGGTCGAGGCGCGCGTGGCGCTCCCCGCTCGCATACGCGAAGCGTTGGTTCTTTCGATTGCCACGCAACTCGGAACCTGGCCGCTGACCGCCGCAGTCTTTCTGCAATTCGCCCCGTATGCAATCCTTGCCAACCTCGCGGTCGTCCCATGCGTCGGCGCGACGATGATCCTCGGCGCCGCGCAACTGCTCTTGGCGTGGAGCGCGCCGCTGGCGCAAGCCTGCGCCAACCTCAACTCCTGGCTACTGGCGTGGACGATCGGCGTGGTCCAAACGCTGAGCGCGTTGCCGAATGCGACGATTCCGACCACGCCGGCACCGCCTTGGTGCATTGCTGCCTACGATGGCACCCTGCTCGCGGCGCCTCTGCTCTGGCGCCGCGGCGCGCGCACGCTCGCACTAGCGGGCCTGTTGCTGGCGGCCGGCTTGGTCGTCGCGCCGCCGCGCGAGCGCGACACGCGCTTGTGCGTCACGGTGCTCGACGTAGGTCAAGCCGACTCGATCGTGGTGCAGACGCCGCGCGGTCACACGCTGTTGATTGACGCCGGCGGACGGCTCGAGCGCGGACCCCAGAGCTCGGGATCCGTCGCCGAGCTCGTCGGCGAGCGCGTCGTGGTGCCGTTTTTGCTACGCCATGGCGTGCACGCGATAGACGCGCTGATCCTCTCGCATCCTCACGGCGATCATGCCGGCGGCGTCGCGCCGGTGCTTCGCAAGCTTCGCGTGTCGGAGCTCGCGGATAGCGGTCAACGATACGGCGGCCACGCCTACCAAGATGCTCTTGCAACGGCGCACACCGAAGGCGTGCCGGTCGTCGAGCCGCGTGCCGGAACGCGATGGCAAACCGACGACGGAGTCGTGCTGCTCTTTATCGGTCCATCGCTGCCCTTTATCGGTGGCCGCAACGCGATCAACAGCAACTCGATCGCATTCATGCTCCAATACCGGCGCTTTCGCATGCTCTTTACCGGCGACGCCGGCAGCGAATCCGAGCAGCGCTTTCTCTCAGAAGGCCTCGACCTGCACGCCGACGTCCTGAAAGTCGGCCACCACGGCTCCGCCTACGGCTCGTCACCGGCGTTCATCGCCGCCGTTCGCCCGCGCTACGCGATCATCTCGGTCGGGCGCCACAATCTGTTCGGCCATCCGGCTCCGTCGACGATCGAGACGCTCGAGCGTTTTGGCGCAAACGTCTACCGCACGGACGAGAATGCAGCGATTACCATTTTAACGGACGGCGATGCCTTCAGCATTCGTCCGCTTCTTAGCGAGACCGCGCACGCCCGCGGACGGTTGCGGCTGCGCTAGTGATCAGTGCGATACGTCACGGGTTGAGAGATCGGCAGCTCGACTTGGCGCGGATCGGTTTCGCCGTCGGCGCCGGCCGGGCGGAAATGCTGCGGCGCGAAGCGCAGGTACATGATCGGGATCAGCAGCAGCGTCAAGATGAGCGAACTCGAGAGGCCGCCGATCACGACGATGCCCAGCGGACGCTCCGCCTGCGACCCCGGATCGAGCGCGAGCGCGAGCGGAAGCATGCCGGCGATCATCGCCAGCGTCGTCATCACGATCGGGCGGAACCGCTGCAACGCGCTTTCCTTGATCGCTTCGATTTTGGTCATGCCATGCTCGCGCAGCTGATTCGCAAAGTCGACCAGCAGGATGCCGTTCTTAGCGACCAGTCCGACGAGGAGAATCGAGCCGATCAGCGAGAACAGATTCAGCGTCTGGTGCGTCAGCGCCAGCGCGCCGAGGGCACCGACGACGGCGACCGGCACCGTGAACATGATGATGAACGGCGTGATGTATCCGTTATAAAGCGCGACCATCAACAGGTAGACGAGCAGAATCGAAAGCGCTAG
>JASHXG010000322.1 GCA_030043675.1 Vulcanimicrobiota bacterium | reverse complement strand
CCGCGGCGTAAGTAGAGTCCGCCCAGCGCTTCCTCGGCGGGAATCAGGGGGATGCGTTCACCCGCAAGCTCCGCGCGTTGGTTTCTCGCGCTGACGTCGATCCAGTGCTCCGCCTCGCGATCGTTGCCGGTCGCCTCAGCGAGGCGCGCCAGAAAAAGCTGTGGCAAATAGCCCTGCACCGGAATGCCCGCGGCGCGCATCTGCGTGGCGAGGACGCGCGCGTCGGCCAACCGGTGCAACTGCACGGCGGCATAACCGCGCACGCTCGGACCTGCAAACTGATCGTTCCCAGATGAAAAGGCTTGCGCGTTACGGCCGAAGCGCAGCGCTGTCAGCGCATCGAATTTCGACTTGAAAACACCGCTCATACGCTGCGCCCAAACTTGGGCGACGGCATAGTTGCCGAGCATCATCGCCGCGGAATAGCCGACCGTGACATCGTGTCCGGCATATTGGCTAACGTGCTCCGAAAGCGGCTCTGCGGTATAGAGGCGCGATATGAGCGCGTACGCGCGCTCGCTCGAAACTAATGCGGCGGCGTAGTTGCCGGTTTCGATCCAATAGTGGGCCGCCATGTGCGCCAGGTGCTCGGCCTGGGGCGGAAGGATCGCCGCATCCAAGCGCCGGGCACAAAGCAGAGCGGGGGACCGTTGCGGCGCGAAATCGTACGCATGAATGCAAAGGTGATTGGCCATGGGATTGGTCGGATCACGGTCCAAAACGCCCGTGACGAGGTTGAGCGCCGTGCGGGATTCGTCGCTGGCCAGCGCACCGCCCCGCCAAAGCAATCCGCCGTCTTCGAAGAGCGCTTCGGCCGCCAAAAGCTCGGCGTTCTCGTCCTTTGAAGAGCTTGCGAGCGCAAGCATCGCGCGCCGGTAGGCGGCTTCGTCGATTTGCCAATTTGTGTACGGACCGCGGTAGCGCAGCGCCATCGCGTCGATGAAAGCCCGCTCGCGTGTTGGCGACTGCAAGCTCAGCGCAAGCGCGTTTCGAATGTCGCGCTGGGCTCGCCGGTATCGCTCGGCGGTTACCGGGGTGTTGAGGTCGGGGCCTTCGCCGAGAGCCATGCCCCAATAAGCCATCGCCAGGTGAGGGTCACGCGCCGCAGCGGCTGCAAATGTCCGCACCGAGTCGGGGCCGTCGTAAGCATAGTAATAAAAGAGTCCGCGATCGACGAGCATCTGTGCCTGTCGATCCTTCGTCGATACCGGAAGATGTACCGAGGTGGTCGCCGCGACGACGGCGGCGAGCACGATCGCCGGACTCACGAACCGCAATACCTGAGCAAACTCGAACCCCCACAGTGTTGCATTCCCCAGCCGCTCGCGCGGCCGGGGACCCCAATGTTTGAAATCCGCTCCGCTTTGCTCCGCTATGGTGGCAACACCGTGGTGTTGCACCAACTGCCCAGAAAGGGACTCGAACCCCCACGGTGTTGCATTCCCCAGCCGCTCGCGCGGCCGGGGACCCCAATGTTTGAAATCCGCTCCGCTTTGCTCCGCTGTGGTGGCAACACCGTGGTATTGCACCAACTGCCCAGAAAGGGACTCGAACCCCCCACGGTGTTGCATTCCCCAGCCGCTCGCGCGGCCGGGGACCCCAATGTTTGAAATCCGCTCCGCTTTGCTCCGCTGTGGTGGCAACACCGTGGTATTGCACCAACTGCCCAGAAAGGGACTCGAACCCCCACGGTGTTGCCACCACTGGTACCTGAAACCAGCGCGTCTACCAATTCCGCCATCTGGGCGCGGGACTCGCTCGATTCGCGAGGGCCCCTAGCGGCCCTCTCGCGCTCGATGAAACTCCGTGCAGGTCCGCCCTGGTTTGGAGAGACCGGTATGTCTCTCCCCGTCTTTGATGCCCTCGCAGGTGCGAGGGAGCTCGACCCCTACTCGAAGGCCGTCACCGAAGCCGCCGAACGCGTCAGTCCGGCGGTCGTTTCGATCGAAGTACGCAACGGCCGCCGCGGCGGCAACGGCAGCGGCTTCATCTTCACGCCCGACGGTTTCGTCATCACCAACAGCCACGTCGTCCATGAGGCGCGGCGGATCGGCGTCGCGCTGCTCGATGGACGCGAGTTTCCGGCGCAGCTGATCGGCGACGACCCGCACTCCGATCTGGCGGTACTGCGCATCGATGGGACCGAGCTCAGCCATGCCTCGCTCGGCGACTCGTCGTCGCTGCGCCCCGGTCAGCTCGTCATCGCGGTCGGCAATCCCTATGGCCTAGCCTACACGGTAACCGCCGGCGTCGTCAGCGCGCTGGGACGCTCGTTGCGCTCGCAGTCGGGACGTTTGATGGACAACATCATTCAGACCGATGCCGCCCTCAACCCCGGAAACTCGGGCGGACCGCTCGTTCTTCCCAGCGGCGAAGTGATCGGCGTGAACACGGCCGTTCTCCCGGGACAGGGCCTGTGCTTTGCGATCGCGATCGACACCGCCAAGCACATCGCCGGCCTCTTGGTGCGCGATGGACGGGTGCGGCGCGGCTACCTCGGCATCGCCGGACAAGACATCGTGCTCCCGCCGGCCGCCGCCCGCCGCCTGGGACTAAGCGACCGGCGCGCGATCCTGGTCGACTCGGTCGAGCCGGCCAGCCCCGCCGACACGGCGCGCCTGCAAGCCGGCGACGTGCTGCTCGCGTTCGAGGGACAGCGCCTCACCGGCGTCGACGCGCTCCACAAACTGCTTACCAGCATCGACCTCAGCCGCTCGTACAAGCTCGACCTGCTGCGCAAGGGCGAGCGGCTCGACCGGATCGTCCTGCCGGTAGAGTCACCCTCGTAGCCGAAATCCGGCAAAGCCATGATCCGCCGGCTGCTGCCGATACTCGGCGTCACCTTCATCGACATCGTCGGCTTCAGCATGCTGCTGCCCATGCTGCCGTATTTCGTGACGCATTTCGGCGCGTCGGCCATCGTCGTCGGCCTCCTGCTCGCGACATTCTCGTTCTGTCAACTGGTCTCGGCGCCGCTCTGGGGCAACGTCTCCGACCGAATCGGCCGCAAGACCGTGCTGATCGTCAGTCAAATCGGCGCGACGATCGGCTGGGCGCTGTTGGCTTTCGCACCCAACGTCGCGTCGCTGCTGGCGGTCGCGCCGATCGGCGTCGTCTTTGCCGCGCGCATTCTCGAGGGCGTCTCGGGCGGGAACATCAGCATCACACAGGCGTACGTTGCAGATCTAGTGCAGCCAAAAGAACGGGCGCGCGCCTTTGGATTGATCGGCGCGATGTTCGCAGCGGGCATGGTCTTCGGACCATTCGGCGGCGGCCTTCTCTACTCGCACTACGGTTTTGCGGTACCGTTCCTGGCCGCAGCCGGACTCCAGCTCGTGACGCTTCTGGTCACGATCTTTATGCTGCCCGAGTCGCGCGCGAAACGTAGCGACGACGCGGCCGTCGGATTGGGCGATATCCTCGCGACCTTCCGCAAGCCATCCCTGGCGCGCCTTCTGTGGCAGAAGCTCGCGATCTCGCTCGCCCTCTACGGCTGGTTTGCGGTGATCGCGCTCTACCTGCAACGTCAGCTCGGATTCTCGCTCACGCAGACCGACTATCTCTTCTCGATGTTCGCCGTCTTCAACGTGTTCATGAATGCGGTCGTGGTCGGGCGCATCTCCGCACAGCTGGGCGATCGCGCGATGTCGAACGTCGGCTTGACGTCGCTGGCCATGGCCTTCTCGCTGGTTCCGTTCGTACACGGGATCGCGTTGCTCACCGCCTATATGCTTCTCTCGGCGTTCGGTATGGCCCTGACCAACACGGGCATCACCGCGCTCATCAGCAACGCCGCCTCGGATCGCGAACAAGGAACGGTTCTGGGCACGAGCTCGTCGCTCGACTCGCTCTCGGGAATCCTTGCGCCGCCGGTTTCGACCGCCGTCTTAGGAGCTTTTGGGCCGCAGTTCGCGGGCGTCGAATCGCTGAGCTTCACGCTGGTTGCGCTGATCGCCGGCCTGCGCAACGCGCGCATCGAGCGCCCGAAGCGCCAGGACGATGGAACGCTCGCGCTATCCCGCGAGATCGAACCCGTCGAATGGCCGACGATGCAAAACTAGCGAATCGGGCCAGATTGCTTGCATGAAGGTCTTGAAACGCGCGCGGTGCGCGATCGTTTGGAACCACGGGAGGCCCCGTAACAAGAGCAGCGCAGGTTCCCGTTGCTCTAGTGCGCGCTCTAGATACGCAAAGGCCTGGTCTATCCTTCCTAGCGCAACCGCGACCGTCGCCAGGTTGGAGCTGACGACGAACTCCGTTCGTGCCAACTCCTGCAGCGTCTGATAAAGCGCTTCGGCGCGTTCGATGTCGCCGCACTCGGCGTACGCGCGCGCCAGCAAAGGTAACCGCAGAGCGAGATCCTCGGCGCGATCGGCCGGGAGCACCAGCAGATCGGCCAACGCCTCAACCGGCTGAGCGTTGAGCATCAACGCTTGTGCGCGGTGTCGCCGGGCAATCGAGAGATCCGGAATATTCTCGATAAGCGCCGAAAATAAGTCGATCGCCTGTCGATACTGACCGGTGTGAAGAAAGATGCGTGCCAGGCAGAGCTGCAGGACGGGTGAGGATGGCTCCATCGAGAGCGCGCGCTGCATCTCCCGCATCGCTTCGATGCCCCAACCTTTGCACGTGTAAAACCACGCGGCGTTGAGATAGACGGAGGTCGACTCGGAGTTTAGGTGCGTCGCCGTTTCGATCTCCCGTTCGGCTTGATTCCAATCCCAATCACAGAAGAGTAACACGGTTGCCAAGGTGGCGCGTGCCTCTGCGGATAGGGGATCGATCTCGAGCGCACGCAGAATCGCCGCCTTGGCTTTCGGGAATGTCGAGGAGCCCGGAGCGTACGAGTATTGCGCCATTAACGAGTACGATCGCGCGAGACCGATCAGCGCCGGCACGTAGTGGGGATCGACGCTCAGCGCGGCCTCGAACTGGTGCGCGGCTGCGGTCAGTGCGCCGGCGGTTCGTTTCGAAAGCAGATACGACCCGCGGGAGTAGCGCTGGATGAGATCGGGTTCGACGTGCACGGGCGGCTCGGCGGCTTCGTCCCTCGCTCGGGCCGGCGCAGGTACCGGGGCCGCTACACTGACCGGAGCTACGAACCGGTAGCCCCGGCCACGCACGGTCACGACGTACGCGCGGTCCCTAGCGCGTTCCTCGAGTATCTGGCGCAACATGTAGACGTGCTGTGACAGGTTACCGTCGCTGACGATCGTGTCGGGCCAAATCCGCGTGGCGATGATGTCCTTGTCGATGACTTCGCCATTCGCGTGGATCAACAAGCCCAACAACCGCGCCAAGCGCTCCGGGAGCGCAACGGTCTCCGTCCCGTGGTACAGCATGCCGCGCGACGGGTCGAACCGGAAGGCGCCAAAGGTATAGCAGGACGGAGACCTTGCCTGAACGTTCATCGGCAGTGCGTTCAGCATAGCGAGAACCTCGAACAAAGTCTTTAGTATATTCTCAAAAAGCTGCGAGTGTGTCGTTGATGTTCTTTGAGATTTACTTTTCGTGATGCGAATGTCGCCGATTCACCGCGGGGGTCAACCAACGTCAAAAGGTCGCGCTTTCGAGCGTTCGTAAGTCCGATTGCAGTGCGCGCAATGCGCACGGTTTGAAAGCTAAACGACATGAGGGATACACAATGA
>JASHXG010000321.1 GCA_030043675.1 Vulcanimicrobiota bacterium | reverse complement strand
GAGCTGGCGGCGAAGGCGCGCGAGGGCAAGCTGGGACCGGCCGAGATGCAGGGCGGTACGTTTACAATCTCTTCGATCGGCGGCATCGGCGGCACCGCATTCACCCAGATCGTCAACGCCCCCGAAGTCGCGATCCTGGGCGCGACGCGCGCCGCGACCAAACCGGTTTGGAACGGCTCGGAGTTCGTCCCGCGCCTGATGCTCCCAATCAGCGTGAGCTACGATCACCGCGTGATCGACGGCGCCGGCGCCGCGCGTTTTCTCGCGTATCTGACGAGTCTGCTGGCCGATTTCCGCCGCGTTCTCCTGTGACGCGCAATACCTGACAGCACATGTCATATATTCTCCGCTAAGCTGACGACAGAACAGCTTTTTAGCGAGGAGAGTACAGCGATGAGCGTTACCGATTCCGCCAATGGGAGCGCGACCAAGAGCACGATCGCCGGCATTGACTTGTCGGCCTATCTCGTCCGCGATCCGCAGGCTGCGATCGCCTTCTACCGGGACGTCCTCGGCATGACGCCGACCGCCATCGACGAACAGGGACGCGGCGCGGAGTTCACGCTCGGCGACGGTTCGACGTTCGGAGTCTGGAAAGACGACGAAGGCTCGACCGGCGGTGCGGTGATGTTCGCGGTTGCCGACGCCAAGGCGGCGGTCGAGAGTTATCGCGCGCGCGGGCTCGAGCTGAGCGACGTGATGGAGAGCCCCGTCTGCTTCATGGCCTTCGGTAAAGATCCGGAAGGCAACTCGATCATCATCCACCAGCGCAAGGCCCGCGACTAACGAGGGCGGCGCGCGTAGCGGCGGAGAGCCTGGCGAGCGCGCGACGCAACCGCGTCGCGCAGCTCGGCGGGCTCGAGGACGGTCGCGACGTCGCACCACGCCAGCACCTGGGGAAGCGCCGCATCGGCTCCCGGAAAGGAGACGCGGACGCGCGAGATGCGCTTGCCGCGTTCGAGCAGCTCCGCCGGCCAGTAGCTCGTGACCCGATCGAGTGCTTTGGTCGCCGCGACCAGCACGACCACATACTCGGCCGTGCGCGATGCGTTGGAAAAACTCGCTGACGACTCTTTCCAATATCGCTCCAAATCGAAATCGGCAGGCCGCTCGAAACGCTCGAGCAGCTCCTCGGCCGCACGGATGCGCTCCACGCGAAAACTGCGCAGCCCCTCGTTCGAGCGCGCGATCAAATACCAAATGCCGGCCTTCGAGACCAGGCCCAGCGGATCGATGCTGCGCGTCGAAAGCGCGCGATTGCGATCTTCGTAGCGGATGCGCAAGCGGCGGTCGTCCCAAACGGCCCGGCGCAGCGTCGTCAACAGCGTTCGCGGCGGCTCGGCTTGGTTCCAGCGGCGCTGATCGAGGTGAATGCGCGAGCGCGCCTTCTCGGCGGCGCGACGCTGCACGTCCGCGAGGCCGCCATGAAGCTTCTCGAGCGCGCGGTCGAGCCCGTGGTCCATCCCAAGATCGGCCAGCGGGCTCGCGCCCGAGACGAAGAGCGCGCGAATCTCGTCCTCGTTGAAGTGCGTCAATGCGCGGCGATAACCGTCGGCGAGCACGATGCCCCCGCTCGAGCCGCGCTCCGCGTAGACGGGAACGCCGGCCGCGCCCAGCGCGTCGACGTCGCGATAGATCGTGCGCTCGGAGACTTCGAGCTGCTCGGCCAGCACCCGCGCGCTGCACTGGCGGCGCGACTGGAGCAGCAGCAGGAGCGCGATCAGCCGGTCAGCCTTCACGTCTCCATCAAACTAAAGAAATATGACAGCCTATGTCAAGTATGCTTGCTTTCGACCGCCACATTTGCGCGCACGCTCGAGCGGTTGAGGAATTCTCAAGCCAAAAGCACACTTTGCGAAGGGTTGTTAGGCGAGCCGATTGGATTTGGCAGCCTTTTGCATGGCATTGGGATTGCACGCGTGCTAGCGTGACGGGGTAGCGATGGGTCAGAAGGAGCCGAGCCATGCGTCATTACGCCATTGCCGTCTATTGTCTGGCGGGATTGTTTGGAACGGGCTGCGCCCAGTCGACGGCTCCGTACGTCAACGAACAGTTTTCAGCGCGGCAGACGAACGGTACGGCGACCACTTTCACGGAAACGGTGCTGCACCGGTTCGGGGGCAGCCCCGACGGCGGGAATCCCGAGGCCGGCGTCATCCTCGATGCGGCGGGCAACATTTTCGGCACGACGGTTGAGGGAGGAACGCATCCCGGCTGTCCCCACGGCTATGGCTACGGCTGCGGTACGGTCTTTACGATCGAGGCCGCCGGCAAGGAACGCGTAATTTACAGTTTCGCCGGCAGGCCCGACGCCAGCGAACCCTTCGCCGGACTGCTGGCGAGGAGAGGCGTTTTGTACGGCACGACCTCCGCCGGCGGCGACTCGTCGCCTTGTTATGCGTACGGCGGCCTTGGGTGCGGCGCGATATTCAAAATCGGCCGGCAGGGCGGCGAAACGGTGCTTTACAATTTCTCCGGTTCCCCCACCTCGACCGAGAACGCCGACGGGCAGCACCCCAAAAGCGCGCTCGTCACCGATGCCGCTGGGAATCTCTACGGCACGACTCCGTACGGCGGCCAATACGACTACGGCACGGTCTTCGAGCTGAGCAAAGCTCGAGTCGAAAGCGTGCTCTATGCCTTCCAGGGCGGCACCGACGGCGAACGTCCATATGCCGGAGTGATTCGCGACGGTGCCGGAAACTTGTACGGCGTTACGGCCGCCGGCGGACGCACCGGCCCGTGTGGCGGCGGAGGCGGATGCGGCACGATCTTCGAGCTGACGCCGAGCGGCTCGCTGACGGTGTTATACCGTTTTAAGGGAAAGCGGGACGGCGGATATCCGATGGGCGGGCTGGTCATGGACCCGGCCGGCAATCTCTACGGGACGACTCAAAGCTTCGGCAACCTCGATTGCAACAAAAAGGGGGGCAACCCGGGTTGCGGCACCGTCTTCGAACTCACGACGCAACATAAGCTAAAGGTGTTGCACGTTTTCGCCGGCGATCCCGACGGCGCGGAGCCGACGGAGAACCTCATCATCGATTCGGAGGCCAACCTCTACGGCACAACCTCGTTCGGCGGCGATAATACCTGCAACGGCGGCTACTCGTGTGGTACCGTCTTCGAGATCGATGCGCACGGCCATGAATCGGTGCTGCACACGTTTGAGGGAGGCAAGCACGATGGCCTGGTTCCCTACGGCCCCGTGACGCGCGACGCCGCCGGCGCTCTCTACGGCACGACCGTAAGCGGCGGAGTCGGCCCTTGTCAGCAGGGCTGCGGCATCGTCTTCAAGCTCAATCCAGGCGGCGACCGCCCCTAAGTCTCGCCGTCGTAGTAGTCGAGGGTTGGTTCGGAGCGGACGATCGTGTCGGTCGCGTCCACGAGCAGCTTCTTTGAGTCGGGGTAGAAGCAGACATCGTAGGAATCGGTGCCGGCGATCATAATGACGATCGCGGGCGCGTCGCTGCGGTTGATGAGTTTGTGCGCGCCGAACTGGCGCGTAGGAAAGGCGATCAGGTCGCCGGGCCGGAGCGTCTTCGAGCCGTGCGGCGTCTCCAGCGTCGGCGTGCCTTCCCAGACGATGAAGAGTTCCTCTTCGGCGGTATGCCAGTGCATCGGACAAAAGGCATCCCCCGGGCCCAGCCGCGCCGCGCGATATCCCAACTTTTTTGCTCCCAGAAGAAAGCCGATCTCGGCATCGTCGCCGCCGTAGGCGCGCGGCCCGGTTGAGCTCCAATAGCTCAGCTCGTCGAGATTGGCGACGTTGGGATGCGCCGCGCCTCGCGTTTCCAAATACGCGGTGATCGCATCGTACGCGCGATCGAAGATCGGCGCGCCGTCGCCGACCAGCAGATGGCGCGGGTTGACGACGCGCAGGCGCCGTAGCGACCGCACTGCCAGTAAGGGATCGGCCAGCTTCTCGTCGGGAAGCATCCGCAGCGAGCCGGCCGGATCGCCCCAGAGCGCGTCCCCGACGATCAGCGTGCGCTTAGAACGCAGCCACAACGCAAACTCGCCTGCCGTTTTGAGTCCCTCGAGCCCGATCACGCGCATGCCTGCGATCAGATCGTCATCGCGCAGGATGCGGTCGGCCGGCACCGACATCGCGTCGACGTCCGGCTCGGCGGCCGCGATCTTCGCGCCGAAGCGCCGCGCCGCGTCGCCGGCTGCCCGTTCGTGATCGCGATTGGTGATCACGATCCACTGCGCTCCTCCTTGCGCCGCGATCTCGGCTGCGTCGGCGTCGTCGAGCGGAAGCGGATCGACGAGCACGTTCTCGCCGCCGCCGTAAACGAAGTGTGAGTTAAAGTAGACGTTGCGGTCGGGTTGCCAACGCGACCACATTGCGATGCCGTCGACCACTGTCCGCTGCATCGCTCTGCTCTATCGTTTTGCTTGGAGCTGACGCAGGACGTATTGCAGGATGCCGCCGTGGCGATAGTACTCGGCTTCGTTAGGCGTGTCGATGCGCACGCGAACCTTGAACTCGATCGATTTACCGGTCTTCGCGTCGGTCGCCTTCACGGTCGCGTGCATGCGCGGGCTCACGCCGGCGGCGATGCCGGTGACGTCGTAGAGCTCTTCGCCTGTCAGTCCGTACGTCGAGCGGTCGGTACCATCGAGGTATTCAAGGGGAAGCACGCCCATGCCGATGAGGTTGCTGCGATGAATGCGCTCGAAGGACTCCGCCAGCACCGCCCGCACGCCGAGCAGATGCGGCCCCTTCGCCGCCCAGTCGCGTGACGAACCGGCTCCGTATTCCTTGCCGGCCAGGACGATCAGCGGCGTTCCGTCGGCGATGTACCTGACGGCGGCGTCAAAAATCGGCATCGGCTCGTTGGACGGCAGATAGCGCGTGACGCCGCCTTCGATGCCCGGCACCAGCGCGTTGCGCAGGCGGACGTTTGCGAAGGTTCCGCGTGCCATCACCTCGTGATTGCCGCGCCGCGCACCGTATGAGTTGAAGTCGCGCGGTTCGATGCCGTGGTCGATCAGATATCGGCCGGCCGGGCTGCTCTTGCCGATGCTTCCGGCGGGCGAGATGTGGTCCGTCGTGACCGAATCGCCGAGCACCGCGAGCGC
>JASHXG010000320.1 GCA_030043675.1 Vulcanimicrobiota bacterium | reverse complement strand
CCATCTAGCAGCACTTGCGTTTGTTCGCCGGCCGCGACGACGACTTCGGGAAGAGCGCGCACCGTCGCCGAGACGCCGTCGAGCTGACGTCCGCCGTGATTCGACACCACGATCGCGGCGGCACCCGCGTCGACGGCCCGCCGCGCGTCTTCGCCGGTGAGGACGCCCTTGATCACGATCGGGCCCTTCCACGCTTCCCGTATCCAGCGTAGATCGTCCCACGACACCGTCGATTGCTCGAGGGCTGGGCCGATATCGAGGTACGGCATCGGCGCAGAGTCCGGCGAGGCAATGTTGGGAAACTCCATTAGGCCGCCGTCGCGCAGAAAAGCCAGCAGCCATCGCGGATGTAGCAGCAGCTGCGGCGAGTAGGGCAGTATCGCCAAAGGCTTGCGGGTCAGCAGCTCCTTGGATCCGTTGCGCACGTCGCGCTCGCGAAGTCCTGCGACCGGCGTATCGATGGTGACGACGAGCGCGGAGAATCCCGCCGCGCGTGCTCGAGCGATCGCATGCATCGCGACGTCGCGGCCGCCGACCAGATAGAGCTGGTACCACATCGCGCCGCTCGTGTCGGCTTTGACCTCTTCGAGGCGGCACCCGGAGAGCGTCGAGAGAACGGCAATCGTGCCGGCCGCGCCGGCCTCGTGCGCTGCCACGCACTCGCCGCGTGGATAGAAGATGCGTTGGCTGCCGACGGGCGCCAGCATGACCGGGAGCTCGATCGTCTGACCGAGGACGGTGGTACGTAAGTTGCAGGGCGCATTCGCGATCGCGTTACGAGGGCGGAAGATCACGTCGTCAAATGCGCGGCAGTTTTCGCGCAGCGTCACCTCGCCGTCAGCCCCGCCGTCGATATAATCGAAAACGACGCGCGGCAGGCGGCGTTTCGCCATTTTCCTGAGATCGTCGATGTTTACCGCGCGCACACTTTTCATGCGCAGACGCTTCGCGCATTGACCGGCGGAGGCCCCCGCTCGGTGCCGAGAGGCGCGTCGGCCCGAGCGTGGAACGAGCACCCAACATGAGGAACGACCGATGACGTTCGCCGAATTTTATCCCGAGTATCTGGCGGCGCACGCCGACCGGCGCACGAAGGTGGTACACACCCTCGGCTTGGTGAGCGGACTGGCCGTCGGCACGACCGGCATATTGCTGCGGCGTCCCGTGGTTGTGGCCGCGGGCTTAGCGCTCGGCTATTTGCCGGCATTCGTCTCGCACTGGATCTTCGAGAAGAACCAGCCTAAGACGTTCGAGCATCCGGCGCTGTCCTTTTGCGGCGACTTCGTGATGGTCTATGAATTCTTGATGGGCAAGCTCAATCAAACGCAAGAGTAGCCCGCTCCGGCCGGCATGAGTCGCTATCTTGCACTTGCCGTTTTTTCATCGCTGCTCGTCATGACCGCGAGCACAGCAGCGCAGACCGTCACGCAGAGCGGTGCTGCTGCCGGCGATCCGTTCTTGTGGCTGGAGGATGTCCACGGCGCGCGCGCGATGGCGTGGGTCAAGGCCCAGAACGCCAGGACGCTGGCCGTCCTGCAGACGGATCCGAACTTCCCCGCTTTATATGCCGACGCGCTGAAGATCGCGCAGGCGAAGGATCGGATTCCCACGCCGGAGTTTATCGCGCGACAGGTCTACAACTTCTGGCAGGACGACGATCACGTTCGCGGCATCTGGCGCCACACCACTCCCGTCGATTTTGCCGGCGCGTCGCCCGCCTGGACGACGACGCTCGACCTGGACGCGCTGGCCAAAGCCGAAAAGGCCAATTGGGTTTGGAAGGGAGCCGATTGCTTCTGGCCGGCGGAGAACCGCTGCCTTATCAGCCTCTCCGATGGCGGAGAAGACGCGGTGACGGTGCGCGAGTTCGATCTCGCGAGCCGAAGCTTCGTCGCCGATGGATTCTCGCTGCCGCGCGGTAAGCAGCGCGTCGCGTGGGAGAACGCCGATTCCCTCCTGATCGCGCGCGAATGGTCGCCAGGGGACGTCACCAGCTCGGGCTATCCCTTCATCGTCAAGCGTCTGCGGCGCGGAGAGCCGCTTTCGAGCGCCGTCGAGGTCTTTCGCGGGGCGAAAACGGACGGCGGCTACGGCGTCCAGCCGCTGGCGCTGCACGACGGTGCGGGACACTATGCGATCCTCATCGCGCGTCCGCTCTCCACCTTCGAAACGGAATACTACCTTCTGACGCGCAACGGCCCGCAAAAATTGAGCGTCCCGCTCGAATCGCAGCCGAGCGGACTCGTTGCCGGACGCCTGCTCTTCAATCTGCAAGAGCCCTGGAACGCGAACGCAACGACCTTCCCGGCGGGTTCGCTGGTCAGCGTCGATCTCGCCGCTGCTGCCTCGCAACCGGAGCACCTGACGCCGGCGCTCGTCTACGCTCCGGGGCCGCGCGAAACGCTCGACGGCGTTGACCAGACCAGCTCGCAACTGCTGTTGACCACCTATGAGAACGTGCGCGGTCGCGTCTGGCTCTACACGCCGGTCAACACGGGCGGATGGTCGAAGCAGCGGCTCGATCTGCCCGACGACTCGTCGCTGATCGTCAACGATGCCGACCAACACGGCGAAACGGCATACATCACGGCGACGAGCTTTCTGACGCCTCCCACGCTGTGGCAGCTCGACGCCGCCAACGGAAGCCTGAAAATCATCAAGACCTCGCCGCCGCGCTTTGACGCGTCAAAGGACGTCGTCGAGCAGCGTGAGGCGACCTCCAAAGACGGAACGAAGATACCGTATTTCATCGTGCATCCGAGGAACATGCTCCTCGACGGCAACAACCCGACGCTGCTCTACGCCTACGGCGGGTTTGACATTTCAGAAACGCCGAACTACAACGGGACCCTGGGCAAGCTGTGGCTCGAGCGCGGCGGCGTGTACGTGCTGGCAAACATCCGCGGCGGCGGGGAATTTGGACCGGCGTGGCACCAAGCCGGCCTGACCACGCACCGTCAGCGGATCTACGACGATTTCGCGGCGGTTGCGCAGGATCTGATCGCGACCCGGGTGACGAGTCCGCGCCGGTTGGGAATTCAAGGCGGTTCGAACGGCGGCTTGCTGATGGGCGTCGAGTTCACGCAGCATCCGGAGCTGTGGCATGCGGTTGACATTCAAGTTCCGCTGCTCGACATGCTTCGCTTCGAGCAGATCGACGCGGGCGCGTCCTGGACCGGCGAGTATGGCAGCGTCTCGAATCCCGAGCAGCGGGCGTTCTTGGCTTCGATCTCACCCTATAATAACTTGAAGCCCGGCGTGAACTATCCAGAGCCGTTCATTTGGACGACGACCAAAGACGATCGGGTCGGCCCGCAGCACGCGCGCAAATTCGCCGCCAAGCTGGCGGAGCTGCACGTTCCGTATCTGTTCTACGAAGTCGTCGAAGGCGGCCACGGCTCGGGCGCCAACCTGCGCGAGCGCGCCTTCACCAGCGCGCTCGAGATGACGTATCTGGTCCGGAAATTGATGTATTAGCGCCGGGAAATGACGCACCGCGCCAAGCTCGCTTGCCCCCAATAAGCAGGGAACCGTTTAGCGAGTTGGTAACAGTCGCGAGCCATCTGCTGCGTCTTGGAGGATTGCGCGTGATCCGCTTTTGGAGCAAGTCGATATTCGCTGCCCTCACGTCGAGCGTCGCTGTCGCGATCGCGGGCTGTTCCGCAGGCGGATCGGTTCCGTCGGTCACCGGCGTCCCCACCAGCGACGTCGTCCTCAGCCGGCTGCACGGGCCTCGCTTTACCGTCGTCAAACAGCAACCGCCGACGCCGATGCAGATTGCATATTTGATGACCGACGGTTCGATTCTGGCTCAAAGCTACAACTCGTGGAACGAGTGGTTCGACTACGTTCCCGACGCGAAGGGCGACTATTCCGACGGAACCTGGACGCAGGTTGGGTCGCTTCAGGCAGGCTACGCTCCCGACGCCAACGCCTCTGCGCTCATGGCCGACGGACGCCTCGTCATCATCGGCGGCGAATATAACCAAGGCGGTCCGTACGATCTGCAGCTCGTGAACCTCGGTGCCGTGTACGATCCCAAGACCGCCGCGTGGACTCCGCTCGGCCATCCAAATCATCCCAAGCATTGGAGATGGATCGGCGATTCGCCCAGCAGCGTTCTGCCCGATGGCCGTTACCTCTTAGGCGATAAACTCCACACCTGGGACGCTTATCTCGATCCCAAGTCGCTGCGATGGCACGAAGTCGGCGACGCGGGGAAGGCCGACTGGAACGCGGAGGAGGGTTGGACGCTCCTTCCCGACGGGCAAATTCTCACTGCGGACGTCCTGGATGCTCCGAACTCGGAGCGCTACAACCCATCCACCGGAACCTGGACCAGCGCCGGCTCGACCGTCGTCGACCTGCGCTCGCCTTCGCCTTTTCACTACTGCTTGACGTACGGGCCGAAGCCTAAGGACTGTTATCTTCCGCCGGGCGAGATCGGCCCGGCGATGCTCCGCCCCGACGGGACGGTTTTCGCCACCGGCTCCGGAACGGGCCCCAGCGGTACCGGGGACGGACACACCGCAATTTACAAAATCTCCGGAAGCTCGGGAACGTGGACGGCCGGGCCCGACTTTCCGAATGACGACAACGCCGGCGATTCGTGGGCAATGCTCGCGCCGAGTGGGGACGTTTTGGTCATCGGCCTGACCGGCGCGCTCTACGACTTCAACGGAAGCACGTTCACCCAGGTCGGCTACGCCGGCGGCGTCCCGATTCTGTTGCCGACGGGTCAAATTTTGATGCTCGGTTCGACCACCACTCTCTACACGCCGACCGGCAAGCCGAAGGCGAGCTGGGCGCCGCACATCAAGACATTTCCCTCGTCTCTCACGCCGGGAAGCACGTACAAGATCTCGGGAACGCAGTTCAATGGGCTGTCGCAGGCCATGGCTTATGGCGACGAGTTCCAAAATGCGACCAACTACCCGTTGGTGCGGATCACGAACACCAAGACCGGTGACGTCTTTTACGCGCGAACGCACGATCATAGCTCGATGGGCGTCGCCACCGGATCATTGATCGTGTCGACTCACTTCGACGTTCCGGCAAAGATCGATTCGGGTGCAAGCCGGCTTCAAGTCGTTGCGAACGGCATCGCTTCGCCGGCCGTCAGCGTCACCGTGAAATAGGCCTCGGCGCGCCGTTTCCGACGGCGAGCGGTCTTTGGAGGGGTTTCCTTCCCTAGGTAAAAAGTGAGCGCCAGCCAAGGGGCCCACGCCGCGCGACGCGTGGAATACGTTGCCGTAAGAAGTCGAGAGTGAGGGGCTGCATGTCAATTCTGTCCGACGTTAAGGAGATCGAAGCCAAGGTCCGAGAGTCGATGGAGAACGGGCCCGTCACGCCATATTATTCATTGTCTCTCGAGAAGGTCTATGAAGTGCTCAACGCGGCCTTGGCTTCGGAGATCATCTGCGTCCTCCGCTACAAGCAGCACTACTACATGACGACCTCGATCCATCAGGAGCAGCTGCAAGATCTCTTCAAAGAGCACTGGCTCGACGAGGAGAAGCACTTGGAGATGATCGCCGATCGCATCAAACAACTTGGCGGCGTTCCGAACTTGGACCCGAACGGGATCAGCAAACGAGCCTTCTCATCGTTTGAAAGTGGTCACACGTTAGCGGACCTATTGCGCGAGGATCTGCTTGCCGAGCGCGTCGTCATCAAGATCTACAGCGACATCGTCAAGTTCTTCGGCAAAGCGGATCCGGTCAGCCGGCGGATGTTCGAGGAGATTCTCAAGGACGAAGAGGACCACGCCGACGAGATCGCCGATCTGCTCTACACCGTAGATCCAAAGACCGGAAAGACCGTCGAGCAGTTCTCCGGCGACTCGGTCAGCAAGCCGTTCAAACCGTAGGAACTGAATTGCGCCGCGATTGGAGGCCACGCTATGAGCGATGAAAGCGCGCCCAGCTTCGCCAAGGACATTCGCCCGATGTTTACCGATATGGACATCGAGCACATGAAGCCCTTCGACATCGACCTTTCAAATAGAGCCGACGTCGAGGCACACGCTGATGCCATCTACTCGACGGTGAGTCAGGGCGTCATGCCGCCCCGCGGCTCGGGCGAAGCGGCCTGGTCCGACGAAATGTGCGCTCGCTTCGATCGCTGGCGCAAGACTGGCTGCAGCCCCTAAAGCCTAATCCTTAGGAAGCTCTGCCTACCGTAAAATAGCGACGATCGCTTCGATGATATGCTTGGTCTCATCGGGATCCCGCACTTCGATGCTTTCGGCGCCGGCCTGGAGCGCGGCATAGTCGTTCCCGCCAGGGAAGAGCGCGTCGCCGATAAACAGCATCCGCTCAATCGGTATGCCCAGTACGTCGCGTAGCTTGCGAATGCCATATCCCTTGTCAATGCCGGGGCGCGTCACATCGATGGACGTCGTGCCCCCAGTACGAACCGAAAACTCCGACAGCGTGGTATCGAGGATCGACATGATCCTCTTACGTTTCGCAAAGTCGGGGTCCCACGTCGCCTTGGCTTCGAGCGGCGCTTGCTGGCCGAGCGCCGAGTACGTGATCTGCGTGCCGCGATCCTCGATTGGCTCGCCCCACGTCTGCGACGGCGTAAAGCCGGCTTGCGCAACCGCCGCTTGGAGGGAATCTTCGATCTTCTTCTTCTCGGCTGCACTGAGGTCGTCCGAGTAGAGCTTGCGCCATTCGCCGTCGTAGGCAAAGAACTTCGTTCCGGACGTCGGCAGGATCGAGAGGTTCCCCAGATTCGAACCGGCCGGCAGACGCGCGAGCACCTGCGTCTGAAACTGCGGAAAGTCGCCGCCCGAGATTATCGCGACCTTAATGACGGCCAGCAGGCGCGCAAGCGACTCCGCCATCTGGTCTTCCAATGCCATCTTACTTTTCGCGAGCGTGCCGTCCAAGTCGAAGACGATAAGATTTTTCATCGCGCAGCCTCTCTGCGCCCCGGGCGCCAAAAAACCTGTTAACGGGATGGTATCCGCGCCCGAGACAAGAATGTGACCATCAGTGAGATGAGGCCGTCAACGGATTTCCAGCACGCCGCGATTGACGAAATTCCCGAAGTCGCATGGATAGCGACGCCTGCCGGACGGATCGATCGGCTCAGCCAGAAGTGGTATGAATACACGGGCGCGCGTCGCTCCTCGCGCGAGCGTTCCGAGGACGTAGCCGAAGCGTGGATGCGGTCGATTCACCCCGACGATCGGCGAGCGAGCCGGGAGAGGCTGACCGCCGGGATGCGTGGCGGGATGCCGTTTGCGGTTGAGCTGCGGTTGCGGCGAGCCGACGCGGGAATGCGGTGGTTCCGGGTGCACGTCTCGCCGCTGCACGACGCGCGAGGCAGCAGCCAAGGATGGATCGGGCTTTGCACCGACATCGACGATTACAAGCGGCAGGGACAGCGATTCGCCTTCATCGCCAAGGCCGGAGAAGTGCTTGCGGAGTCACTCGATTTGCAGACGACGCTCGACCGCCTGCTGGGGTTGATCGTTCCGGAGTTCGGCGATTGGGCCGCGATCGATCTTTTCGACGAGAATGACCGGCTAAAGACTGAAGCCATTACTCACGCCGATCCTGCGAAATTCTGCCTCGTCAAGCAGCTCTTGGGCCGACACAATCACGATCAGCGCGTAGAGCCGACGATTGCCGCGGCCCTTCGAAAGAATCGTCCGATCATCGTACGCGAGATCGGCGACGAACAGATCAAAAAGACGGCGGCTTCCGACCTGCTTCCGGTCATCCGCGAGCTCGCACCCCGTTCGGCGGTGACTATCCCGCTGCGAACGCGCGGACGAACGATCGGCTCGCTCGTGGCCTATTGGGCACAGACGCCTCGCCATTACGAACCAGAGGATCTCCCGATCTTCGAAGAGCTGACGAAACGAGCCGCCGTCTCGATCGAGAACGCGCGCCTCTACGAGCGCGAGCGCGAGGTCGCCGCAGAGTTCCAGCGCGCGGCATTGCCGATGTCGCTTCCGCAGCTCGCAGGCATCCGTTTCACCGGTATCTATGTCCCGGCCAGCGATCGAGAACTGCTTGGCGGCGATTGGTACGACGCGCTGCGCCTCAGCGACGGGCGGATCGTCGTCTCGATCGGAGACGTGGCCGGCAGCGGCCTAGCCGCCACGGTGATCATGTCGTCGATGCGCCAGGTGATACGCGGCGTCGCGCAGGTTTATGCCGATCCGATCGCGATGCTGGACGCGGCCGATCGCACGTTGAAGACCGAACACCCCGACATCTTCGTAACTGCATTCGTGGGTATCTTCGATCCGGTTGCGCGCACGTTGACGTACGCTTCGGCGGGACATCCTCCACCGCTCGTGCGGGATATCGGCGGCGGAGTGACTTCGCTTGCCACGGGAGGCTTACCGCTCGGTCTGCGCGTTCGCGGCGAAACCGCAGCGAGCGTCGTACTCCCCAAGTCGGCATTGGTCGTCTTCTACAGCGACGGCCTGATCGAAGCCGAGCGCGACATCGTCGGCGGTCAAGAGCGGCTGCGCGCAGCCGTTGCCTCAGCCAAGATCGCCGACAGTCCGAATCCCGCGGACGCCCTCTACCACGCCGTGCTCGAAGCCGGAAACAACGACGACGTCGTTATCCTCACGCTCCGGCTCGACGCGCCGATCGAAGGAAGCGTCGATACCGTCGCCAGCGCTCGGACTCGCCGCTGGGCCTTTGATACGAACGATGCGACCGCCGCACACAGCGCCCGCCATTCGTTCGTCAGCGCCCTGCGCGACGGCGGCGTCAGCGACGGACGTCTGGACGCGGCCGAGCTGGTTTTCGGCGAGCTGCTCGGCAACGTCGTGCGCTTTGCTCCCGGACCGATCGAGATCATGTTCGACTGGAGCGAGGCGGCGCCGGTTCTTCACGTGCTCGACCGCGGCCCGGGCTTCACGCTCGTCCCGAGGCTGCCGACGGATTTGCTCAGCGAACGAGGACGCGGACTCTACATTGTTTGGTCTATGGCTGAGGATTTCAATGTGACCGAGCGCTTCGACGGCGGATCACACGCTCGCGCCGTGCTCGGTACGCGATGATCGATTGACGACGCTCGCGCGGCGTCTCGGAGTGTACGATTTAGCGCTCATCGTGATGGGGAGCGTGATCGGCTCGGGAATTTTTCGCACGCCGTCGGTTGTGGCCCAGCGGATCCACCTGCCCGGACCGATCTTCGCTGCGTGGGTCGCGGGCGGAGTCGTGGCGCTCTTCGGCTCCTTCGTGCTCGGCGAACTGGCTGCTCGACGCCCCGAAGGGCGCGGCGTCTACGACTATCTCCGCGATGCGTTCCACCCGGTCGTCGCCTTCGCATACGGCTGGACGGCGATGCTTGCATCCCTTACGGGAGGTCTGGCCGCAGCGGCCGTGCTCTTTGCCGGCTACTTTCTTTCGCTCACCGGGCTTGCCATCGCTCCGGTCCTGATCGCGGTGGCGGCTCTCGCGGTGCTGGCGCTGCTCAACTGCATGGGCGTTCGCGAGGGCGGCAACGTGCAGAACGGGTTGACGTTGTTGAAGGTTGCGGCGCTCGGCGGCGTGATCGCGGCCGGCTTCCTCGCGCCCGCGGCGGGTCATGCGCACGCGACTGCCTCCGGTATGCCGCTGGGGACGTTAGGCGCTTTCAGCGTCGCGTTGATTCCGGTGCTCTTCGCTTACAACGGAGCCGCGGTAGCGAATTTTATGGCGCCGGAAGCGAAACACGCCGTGCGCGCCCTCCCGCAAGCGCTCTGGCTAGGCATTGCCGGCGTCGCCGTACTTTATCTGCTCGTGAACGCGGTCTGCATGCGCGTACTCGGCGTTGACGACTTAGCCCGCACGCCCGTGCCGGCATCCGCCGTTCTGTTGAGCGCGGCGGGCCCCGCGGGCGCCCGCCTCGCCTCGCTGGCGATCGCGATCGCGACGCTTGGATTTATGAGCAACCGCATGCTCACGGTGCCGCGTCTCTACCATGCCATGGCCCAAGACGGGCTCTTCTTTCGCGCGGTAGCGTGGATCGCTCCCAGGACACGCGTACCCGTCGTTGCAATCGTGCTGCAAGCCGTCTTCGCGATGGTCATCGCGATCTCGGCGAGCTACGAACACATTTTGAACTTCGTCGTTTCGACCGTCTATCTGTTCAATGGCCTGCTCGCCCTCGCGCTATTCGTCATGCGGGCGCGCGACCGGCGGTGGGGTAACGCCTACGTCGGACGCTTCCGCGTTCCAGGGCATCCGATCTCGACCGCCGTGTACATGCTGGCATCGTGGGGCGTCGCTATTGTTACCATCGCCGCTTATCCGCTCGACGCCGGAATTGGTATCGCGATCGTATTGAGCGCGGTTCCCATCTACTTCTTGTGGAAGCACTGATGTCATCCATCTTCTTGGAATGCTCGCGCGATCGAGCCCATCGCTATCCCGCGCGGGCCCTGTCAAGCGTCTGTCCGAGCGACGGCGCGCCTTTGCTGGTGCGCTATCC
>JASHXG010000319.1 GCA_030043675.1 Vulcanimicrobiota bacterium | reverse complement strand
TCGCTCGAAAGCCGTCACGAGCTGCCGTATGCGACGTCGCTGCTCGACCAGGCTCAAATCTCCGCGAGCACCGCCTCGACCAGCGACGCGCTGCTCGGCGCGCTGCCGGGCTTCGATCGCGACCGCAGCAACAGCGCCTTTTCGAACTACGGACTCAACTGGGTCTCGTTTGCGGGAGCCGGCGTCGATCGCGGCCTGGTGCTGGCCAATGAGATTCCGGCCCAAGACGGCTTCGGGGGTCAGATGGACTGGGCGCTCTATCCGCCGCTCGACATCACCCGCGCCGAGCTCTTCCGCGGCGCGGGCTCGGCCCTCTACGGCGCAGGCGCAATTGGTGGCGTGCTCAACCTCACGACCACCGGGCCGAACGCCGACTGGCAGGCCCCGCCCTCGGGGGCGTTCGTCACCAGCGGAGGCTCGCACGGTGAAGGCACGCTCTACGGTCAGCTGGCGGTGCCGCTCGCGCCGAAGCTGACGGCCTCGTTTGCGTCGAGCACCTACCAACTCTCGTACTTCGACCTGCCGCCGCAGTACTCGGCGTACAACGCGACCGATGCGCTCGCGCAGGAGACGATGGCATCCTTCGGCCTGCGCTATGCCGCCTCGCCTGGCTCGATCTTTCAATACGAGTACCGCGCTGCCTGGGACTATCAATTTGAAGGGCGGCCGAACTATGATTTCTGGCGCCGCGTCGCCCAGAACGCTTTCCGCTACATCCATCCCGGCGATCGCTCGTCGGTCTCCGCCTACTATTTCTTCCGGAACAACTTTATCGAAAACTCTGCGGACAAGTTTCCCACGAATCCGGGCCAGCTGCTCTACACGCAGTACGTGCCGTCGACCGACGACGGCATCGGCGCCAACTGGACGATCGACAGCGACTATTCGACCTTTCAGATGCGCGCCGACTCGCTGTTCGTCCGCGGCGTCAGCAACCAGTACTTCCCCGATAACGTCCTGCAAGTCGCCGGAAGCGGACAGCAAACTCTGAGCGGACTCGCGCTGCAGGAGACGTTGCGTTTGATTCGCCCGCCCGGGTGGGAGCGGCCGCGCTTGCAGTTCGTTGCCGGGGTGCGCTTGGACAGCGGCAGTTTCTTCAACGGCCAGACGTACGGCAAGAGCCCAACGGGCATCTACGGCTACACGCCGACTCCGACCTGGACCGACCGGGCCATCTCGCCGCGCGGCGCGCTGCGCTACGATCTCACCAAGAACCTCGCCGTTCGCGTCTCCTCTGGGAGCGGCATCCTCTATCCCTATCTCAACGAGCTGCTCCGCGGTTACGTCATCAGTGGAATAAGCTTTCTGCCCAATCCAAACCTCGTCCCCGAACGCAGCACTTCAACCGTCAGCGGGCTCGATTGGACGAACGGCAGCTCCGGGCTCGCCTACGATTTCACACAAACGTTCGTCAGTGACGCCATCATGTTCATCACGACCTCGCCGACGACACAGCAGTACCAAAACGTCGCCCATACGCAGACCGACGGCAGCACGCTCACGTACACGCAAGGGCTGGGCGGATGCACGCGTCTCTCCCTCTCGGGCACCGACCAGTACGCGCGTGTGACCTCTGCCGGTTCCGACGTCGCAATCCTCGGCAAGCGCCTCGAGTATATACCCGAGGCATACGCGACGCTGGCGGTCGACGGCGCCGTCGGCCGCGTGGGAACCGGGCTCTCGGTCTCGTACTCGGGCCAAACCTACGCCGACGATCTCAACACCGAGCCGCTCGGCAGCGCGGTCACCGTCGGCGCTCAGGTCGCGATTCCGTTGGCCGCGGGTGCACAGCTCGTACTGGAGGGCTCGAATCTCACCGACGCGCGCTACTTGAGCAGTATCGATCGTTTTGCGCCGCCGTCGATCGTCTCGCTTGGATTACGCGTACCGCTCCAGACGCCCGGCAGCACTCCGGCGAGGTGCCCGTGATTGCTTGAGGAACGTGCATGGGGATGATGGCCTCGACTTCTCGCGTGACCATGGAGGAGATCACCGCGCTTGCAAAGCGGCGCGGCTTCATCTTTCAATCCAGCGAAATCTACGGCGGGATCAATGGATTTTGGGATTACGGCCCGCTCGGCGCCGTTCTCAAGCGCAACGTCAAAGATGCCTGGTGGCGCGACACCGTCGAGCTGCGCGACGACGTGGTGGCGTTCGACTCGTCCATTATCATGCACCCGTTGGTCTGGAAGGCCTCAGGGCACGTCGATGCGTTCCATGATGTGATGGTCGACTGCAAGGTCTGCAAGCACCGCTTCCGCTACGACCAGCTCGCCGATCGTTCGCGCTGTCCCGACTGCGGCAGCGGCGATTCGCTTACCGAGCCGCGCAATTTCAACTTGATGATGCGCACCTGGGTGGGTCCGATGGAGGACACTTCGGCGCAGACCTTTCTGCGGCCCGAGACGGCTCAGGGCATCTTCGTCAACTTCAAAAACATCTATCAAACGGCGCGCAAGCGCCCGCCCTTCGGCGTAGCGCAGATCGGCAAGTCGTTCCGCAACGAGATCACGCCCGGGAACTTCATCTATCGCGTGCGAGAGTTCGAACAGGCCGAGCTCGAGTATTTCGTCCCCGACGACGGAAAGGACATGGAAGCCTTTCGGGAGTGGGTCGAGCGGCGCAAGGCGTGGTACGCCGCCTACGGCATCGACGCGGAGCGGTTGCGTTTCTATGAGCTCGCAGAAAACGAACGGCCGCACTACGCGAAGGCCGGTATCGACGTCGAGTACTTTTTTCCATGGGGCTGGGGCGAGCTCGAATCGATAGCCCACCGCGGTACGTACGATCTCGACGCGCACATGAAGGTCTCTGGAAAAGATTTGCGATTTTTCGATGACGCGACCAAGACGCATTACACGCCGCTGCTGATCGAAAGCTCAGCCGGCGTCGACCGGACCGTGCTCACGTTCATCATCGATGCTTACGAGCGCGAGCGAAGCGTCGACCCGAACGGCAAAGAGACCGAACGCACCGTGCTGCATTTTCATCCGCAGATCGCCCCGGTGCAGGTTGCGGTCTTTTCGCTGGCGCGCAACAAGCCCGAGCTCGTCGAGCGCGCCGGTGCCGTTGAAGCTGCGTTGCGCCCGGGATTTCGCACGCAGTACGACGAGGGGAACATCGGACAGCTCTACCGCCGGCAGGACGAGATCGGGACGCCCTTCTGCGTGACGGTCGACTACGAGACGCTTACCGACGGGACCGTGACGGTCCGCGCCCGCGACTCGATGCGCCAGGACCGCGTGGCCGGCGACGCGCTCGAAGGGTACCTGCGCGAGCGATTATAAACTATAAAAGGAAGCCATGGCTGTACAGGTCGGAACGAAGTTCGTCTACTTCTTCGATGAGGGAAAGGCCCTTCGAGATAGCGAGGGACCTGCGTTCATGCGCAATCTCCTCGGCGGGAAGGGTGCCGGCTTGGCCGAGATGACCTCGGCCGGCTTGCCGGTACCGTCGGGGTTCACGATCACGACCGATGCGTGCCTGCGTTTCTACGACGCCGGGCGCACCTTCCCCGAAGGGTTGGAGGAGCAGATCGAGCGCGCGATGCACGAGCTCGAGAAGCGGACCGGCAAGGGCTTCGGGTCGGTCGTCAATCCGCTCCTCGTTTCGGTGCGCAGCGGAGCCCGCGTCTCGATGCCGGGCATGATGGATACCATTCTCAATCTCGGCTTGAACGACCGTACCGTTGAAGCTCTTGCCCGTCTCTCGGGTGATGAACGCTTCGCCTGGGATGCATACCGCCGGTTCATCATGATGTTCTCGACCGTCGTGCTCGACATCTCGAAAGAGCATTTCGACGAGCCGATCGAAAGCGTACGCAAGTCGTTGGGCGTGCAGAGCGACGCCCAGATCGACGCCGCCTCGTGGAAGAAGCTGGTCGAGCGCTTCATGGCGATCGTGCGCAAAGAAGCCCGCGAGTTT
>JASHXG010000318.1 GCA_030043675.1 Vulcanimicrobiota bacterium | reverse complement strand
GCTCACGCGCATGATGTGCTTGCATCCCTCGCTCTCCGATCGCATCGCAAAGGACTGGACGTCGGTGCAGTCCTACAAGATCGAGGACGGCCGCCTGCGGCTGACGTTATCGGACGGCACGTATTACGAGTTCGAGCCGCGGGAGGAGTCGCGATAGTTTCGGACTGGAGCATCATCATCCAGACCGAGGGCGCGCGATGGAGACGCTGCTGATCTTCGCCCTCGCCCTCATCGCGTCGATGCTGTTAGCGATCCCCGAGCAGCCGGTGCGCTTGTTGGGCGCAGAGATCGCCGGGCAAGTGAGCGGACTCTATTGGCTCGTCGCAGCGATGATCTTAGCGCTCTCCGGCGGCGTCGCCAGCGCGTGGCTCTTCCTGATGGGCACGTCCCACTAACTCGTCCGCGTGCCGATCGGCGCGGAGGGCAGATTCCAGTTGCCATAGATCGCTAATACGCGCAAACAGAAGCACAACGCGACCGCGGCGATGGCGACTCCCTCACCTCCGGAGAGATGCAGAGCGCGCGCTGCAAGAACGAGCGCGATGGCTGCGATCGCGGCGCTCGCATAGAAACCTGAGCTCAATACCAGCGGTTTGTTGCCGGAGAGCACGTCGCGCAGGATACCGCCGCCGATGCCGGTGAGCAGGCCCAGCGTGCCGGCCATCACCGGTTCGATGCCGTGGAGGAGGGCTCTCTGCGTGCCGTCGACCGCGAAAAAACCCAGGCCGGCCGCATCGAAGAGCTGCACCACGTTCTGCAGGCGAATCACCAACCGCGTCGCGCAGAACGTCAGCAGCGCCGCGGCGACCGTCAGCGCCAACACATGCCAACTTTGGAAAGCCGCGGGAGGTATCGCGCCGATGATCAGATCGCGTATCACGCCTCCGGCGACCGCGGTAATGAACGCCAAGACCATCACCCCGAAGATGTCCAAGCGACTCTGGACCGCGATCGTCGCGCCGCTGATCGCGAATGCGCACGTACCGGCGAGGTTAAGCCCGTTGAGCAGCTCGGTCATCGGCACGTTGGGATGTAAGCGTTAGAGCGCAGCGACGATCGCGACCGACGCCGCGATCGCGACGATATCCTCGAGCAGGCCCGATGCGTTGTTGCCGATCGCGGCGATGGCACGGCGGCGGACCGCTAAACTGGCGTACGCGCTGATGAGCGCGCCGACGGCGGCCACGATCGCGCCGGAGACCGGCGTTATGCCGCCGGTCGCAACCGCAGCCCACCAGCCGACGAACGCGCCGCTGATGAGGCGGCAAAGAAGGCTGGCGAAATCGGTCCGCGGCGGCGCCTTGGGGTTCAGGTCGAAATAGTACTCGAACACCGCAGCGGCCACGAGCACGTAGGCCCACGGACCACGATGACGCATGAACCACAGCACCGCCGGCGCGGTGAAAGTGCGCAGTCCGCAAACGAGCCCCAGCAGAAAAACCAGTAGGAACGGCACGGCCATAACGCTCTTCAACGTGAATTCCATGCTTCATCCTTTAGGCACGCCTAAAGATGAGAGTCGACGCGCTTCGCCCAATCTCCGTCGCCGGAGGAACCGTTGAAATGAAAGAACCTGGCGAAATGACGCGCCGCACCTTCGTTACCAGCGCGATCGTCCTCCCCGCGCTCGCGGGAGTACTCGTCGCGGAGACAACGACCGCGCAAGCCAAAGGCTCGAAGGCATCCTTTAAGTATCAAGCGACTCCCAACAACGGAAAGAAATGCTCGGATTGCGTTCTTTTCATCCCGGGTAGTACGCCTACCGCGGACGGAACCTGCAAGGTCGTCGACGGCGCCATCAGCCCGAACGGCTGGTGCACGGCCTTCGCCGCTAAGTCTTCATAGCTTCGCAAAGGAAGCGTACCAGGAAGCTAAGAGAGCACGGCTTCGTAGACGGATTGCATGGCGCGCGCGCTCGCGGACCACGCGTAGCGCGCGATCGCGCGTTCGCGCGCCTCGCGCAATCGATCTTCGTCGCCGCCGCGCAGTGCGGTCGCCAGCGCGTCGATCCACCCAGCCGTGTCGTCGACCGGCACGACGCGCGCATCGTCCCCGGCCACTTCGGGCAGCGAGCTCTGATCGGACACGACGCAGGGCACGCCCGCACAGAGCGCCTGTGCGGCTGCGTAGCCGAAGCCTTCGTAGCGCGACGCCAGCGCGACGACGGCGCAGGTCGCGTAGAGCTGCACCAATTGCTCGCGCTCGACGTAACCGCGCAGCTCGAAGCGATCGGCGACCCCCAACCGTTGCGCCAGCGTTTGGCATTCGCCGGCATAGGGCGTCAGCGGTCCCACCGCAACCAGGCGCGCGTGCCGAACGTACGGCAGCGCTGCAATCAGCGCCGCAAGGTTCTTGCGCCGCTCGACGGTCCCCACCGCGAGAATCGTGCGGCCGTCGCCCGACCATTGGAGCCGGCAAAAATCTTCGGCCACGCCGGGATAGACGACGTGCACGCGCTGCGGATCGTAACGGCCGAGCGCGCGCAGTAACTCGCCGCGCGAGAAGTTCGAATCCACGGCGATGCGCGATGCGCGGCGATAGCGATGCAGCGAGAAGCGTCCGAAATAGTAGCGCGCGTAGACGGGCGCGTGTCCTTGCACGTGCAGCCAGGCCACGTCGTGCACGGTTACGACGATCGGCATGCGCAGCTGGCGCGGCATGGTGCCGCCGGCGCAGTGCAGCAAATCCGCGCCGCTGGCGCGTGCCCGCCTCGGCAGCAGCACCTGATCCCAGAGCAGCCGCCGGTCGAAGCGCCACGGATCGAGGCTGCGCTCGCAGAGCTCGACGACGTCCACGCCGGCGCCGCGCAGCGCGCCGATCAACCCGCGTTCGTACTCCCCGATTCCGGTTGCAGTGCCGACCGCGAGCTGCGCGTCGAGCGCGATCCTCATTTGGGCTTGGCGAGGTCGCGCGTCAACGCGCGCACCATCAGCGCGTTGGGGTCGATGGCACGCGCGCGCTGCAGATAGGCCGCCGCCGCCGCACGATCGCCGCGATGCAGCGCCATCACGCCCAATCCCGCCATCGCATCGCCGCTTCCCGGATCGACGTCGGCGCCCTGGCGAAAGAGCGCCTCGGCACGTCGCTCGTCACCGAGCAGATCGGCTTGGTTGGCGTCGGCGATGATGTAGCGCTCCGAGAGCGGCGCGAGCGCTACCGCGCGTTCGTAGGCGCGCAAACCGCGGCGCAGCCAGCGGTTCTGGGCCGGACTTCCGGGGATTTCGCGCCAGGCTTGCCGGTTTGCGAGCCCGCCCATCCGCCAGTACGTATCGGCAACCGCATCGGGATGCGTTGCCAGCAGCGCCAGCCGAACCCTGAGCAGCCGCTCGAGCTGATAGCCTGCGGCCGGCGAGCGCGCCGCCAGCCGTTCGGCCGCGCGTTGCACGGCGTCCGCGTCCGGCGCGGCTAGAAAATACTCGAACGCGAGCGTTGTTTCTCCGCGCGCCAGCGCCACCCGCGCCAACAGCTCGTCGCGGCTCGGCGAGGCCGGCAAACGCAGCGCATACCGTTGAGCCGCCGCGGCGTCGCCCCGTTCGAGTGCATACTCGGCCAAGGTCGCTTCGACGTACGGCGCCGGCGCGATGCGATCCAGCGCGCGATAGACCGCGAGGCCAAAACGCGTCGAGACGCGGGTCGGAAGCGTTCCCGGCGCGGCGACGTTCGCGTAGAGCGAATACGAAGCGAGCTGCACGGCACCGAGGCCAATCAACAACGCGACGATCGCCGTTGCGATCGTCACGCGCATCAAACCGAAGTGTCGAGCCCTTAGAATTTGACCGTGAAGTTCACGTCCTCGCGAATCTGCGTGTAGCCGTTGACCGGAAGGACGCTATCCTGGTAGCGATTTTGATAGGCGGAAACCGAGAGCGTGTTCGCCGTATGCGGAAGATCGAAGGTCAGCTGTCCGCCGTAGGAGTTGTTGATCGTATCGAGGTTCATGAGGCCGGGCAGGAATCCGTAGCCGCCGTAGTAGCGCTGAGCGGCGTAGTTCACGTTCAGCGTCAAGCCGTGCAGGACGGGGACCGCAACGCCGGCGCCGAGCGAGAACCGATTGACGTCGGCGTAGTTGGGAACGGCGAAGGGCGCATCCGTGCCCGGCAGCTGCCATGACGACGTCGAGCCGAGCGTCGAGGTCGAGAAGCTGGCGCTGTCGTTGCGCGCAAGATGCTCGTAGCTGCTCGAAAGATTCAGGTTGAGCGTGCGCTTTCCGGTCTTCAGATCGAAGCTGGCTCCGGCGTTATAGGCGTTATCGTGCAGGGCACTCTGCGGCGCGTCCGTCGTCGCGGTCTGGCCGTGCCCCTCGAACTGGACGTGGCCGATCTGAACCGGCCCGTTGCGCTCGCCGGTGAACGCGGCCGCCGGGTTGACGAGCGGCGCGAACGCCACCGTTCCCGAACCCGGCGAGAAACTCGGCGCCGGCGCTACGGCCTTGTAGGATGCGGTAAAGAGCGCATTGGCCGGAAGGACCGTCGTGCTCTGATCTTGGCGTGCCACGTTCGGCGGTGCGTACTGTGCCCCGGTCGTCTGCCACAGTCCGGCCGCGGCCGATTGCGCCAAGGCCGAGAGGCTCTCACCCGAGCCGGATCCCGGCTGCACGCGCGAGACGACGAACATCACGGCGGACGGCACCGCCGGCGCGAAGGCCGCCAG
>JASHXG010000317.1 GCA_030043675.1 Vulcanimicrobiota bacterium | reverse complement strand
ATGCCGGCCAATAGGTGCGAAAACGCGCCTCGTCCTCGCTCCAGCCGATTGCCGTGATGTAGTTGAGCAGCGCGTCGAGCCAGACGTAGATCACGCCGCCGTCGCCCGGAATCGGCACGCCCCAGTCGAAATTCGTGCGCGAGATCGAGAGGTCTTCGAGCCCCTCTTCGAGGATCGCCATCATCTCGTTGTAAACGCTGCGCGGCTGCACCCACGCGGGAAAACGGCGGAAATGCTCGAGCAAACGATCGCGATAGGCTGAGAGGCGAAAGAACCAGTCGTCTTCGGAAATCCATTCGACCTCGCGACCGCAGGTCGGGCAGCATCCATCGACTAGCTTCGAGGCGAGCCAAAACGTCTCGTCGTTGACGCAGTACCAGCCTTCGTACTTGCCGAGATAGACGTCGCCGCGCTCGCGCAGCTGGTCGAAAACACGCTGAACCTTCACGATGTGGCGCTTTTCAGTCGTGCGAATGAAATCGTCGTAGTGCACGTGGTAGGCGGCAAAGAGCGCCTTCCAGCGCGGCACTAGCTCGTCGCACCATTGCTGTGGCGTCTTGCCGGCAGCGGCCGCGGCGTTGGCGACCTTCTGCCCGTGCTCGTCGGTTCCGGTCAGAAAGAACGTCGGCCGAAAGGTGCGTGCGGTGCGCGCCAGCACGTCGGCGACAACGGTTGTGTAGACGTGGCCGACGTGCGGCTCGCCGCTAATGTAGTAGATCGGCGTCGTAACGTAGTAAGCGCGCTCTCGGTTCGTCATCGCTTGCGCTCGCTCACGCGTAGGTACAGCTCGCGGCGGTCGCCGTAGCCGCGTTGCGCCAGGAGCTTGGCCACGTCACCGACGCGCCGGCCCGAGGCGAGCAGCGCGTCAATCTGTTCGCCGGTCGCTTCGAGGTGCGCGCGCGAATGGCGCGATGAGTCTCGATACGGCGCGATGGCAAATGAAAGCTCGCCGCGCACGTCGTCGCCGAGCCGTTCGCGAACGCTCTGCGGTGTGCCCCAGAGCTGCTGCTCGTGGAGCTTCGTGTACTCACGCACGAGGAAGACGTCGGCATCGGGAGCGACCGCAGCCAGGTCGGCCAGCGTTGCTCGAATACGCTGCGGCGATTCATACCAAATCGTCGTAACCTCCGCGTGCAGCGCGCCGGCAAAACGCTCGCGTCGCGCCCGCGCCCCGCGCGGCGGAAATCCTTCGAAGGTGAAGCGATGGAGTGGAAAGCCGGAGAGGAGCGCAACGCCCAGGGCGGCGCTCGGACCGGGCAGCACTTCGACCGCCACCCCGCCGGCCCGGGCCGCCGCAATCAGCGCGCTGCCCGGATCCGAAATGCCCGGCATGCCGGCGTCGGTCGTCACGGCAACCAGCCCCACGCGGGCGCGTTCGACGATTGCGGGCGTGGCGCCGTCCGCGTTCTGCTCGCGATAGCTCCAAATCTCGCGTCCGCCGATTTCCAGCGCTGCGAGCAGCTTGCGCGCGGTGCGCGTGTCTTCGGCCACGATCAGCTGCGCGTCGCGCAGCACGTCCAGCGCGCGTAGCGTGACATCGCGCAGGTTCCCCAGCGGCGTGGGTACGAAGACGAGCGGCATGGCAAAAGCGTTCGACGTCGAGCACGTACCTCCGGGCGCCAAGCTCGAGCTCTATATCTCCCCGACCTGTCCGTATTGCCGGCGCGCGATGGAATACTACGATGCGGCCGGCACGCCGTACGCGCGCTACGACGCACAGAACGATCGCAAGGCGCGCGAGCGAATGTTCGCGTACAGCAAGGGCGATCCGACCGTTCCCGTCATCGTCATTGACGGCGAATACGTGCAGTCGGGCTGGGGCTCGCCGCCGCGCGGCTGAACGGTCCATTAGCGCGTCGGTCGGCGCGCCCGCGCTGGAGTCGAGATCAGGCTCCCTAGCTGCGGATGACATTCCACACCTGCGCGAGCGTCGGTAGGCGGCCGTAGAGAAGCATGCCGACGCGATAGATTTTTCCTGCCGCAATGACGATCGCCACGAGCGCCGCTGCGTTGATCGCCAGCGACAGCCCGACCTGCCACGCCGGCACCTCGCTCACGCTCATGCGGGCGAACATGATGTAGGGCGAGATTCCCGGTATAAAGCTCAACCCCACGATCCAAGGAACGTCCGGCGCTTGTAGCGCCAAAAGCGCGACGATGAAGGCCAACACGTTCGGCATGACCAGCGGCATCGTAACGCTTCCCAAATCCTCGATGCGATTGATCAACGAAGCGAGCGCCGCGAAGAGCGTCGAGAGTTGAAAGAAGCCGAGGATGAAGAAGAGCAAAAAGGCGATCAGCATCTCGGGGGACATGACGTGCGCGCCGATCAGGTCCGCAACGCGTACGGCCGGTCCATGCGAGCTGGTCGATGGACCGCCGTGGAGAGCCACGGCTGCCGCGATCCACACCAGCATCTGAAGCAGCGCCAGCGTGGCGGCGGAGCAAATCTTGCCCGCGAGTAAGGCGATCGGATCGACCGAAGCTACGAGCAGCTCGGCGATGCGAGTCGTCTTTTCTTCGGCTACCGACGTCATTACGAGCTGGCTGTTGAAGAGAATGATGATGTAGAGCAGAAATATCAGCATAAAACCGATACCGTGCGCTGCATCCGATGCCGCCGAAGATTCAAAGCGCGAAGAGACCGGATGCACGCCGATCGGAAGTTTCAGCAGCGTCGCGATTCGCCGCGGAGGCAAAGCCGTTTCCTGCTCGAGGGCAAGCGGGATGAGATCGCGGCGCAGCGCGCCCTCGGCTACGTTGCCTGGGTCTTTCGCATAGACCGCGACCCGTAGCGACGAGCCCGCGCGCGAGACGGCGATCGCTGCGGCGACTTTGTAGCGTTTAAGGAGTGCGGCGTCCGGCGTCCGCTCCGGCAAGGTAGCTACGATCGTGAAATCCTGACGGAGCAAGTCGGCGGCGCGATGGGCGAGTGGCGGATCGGCGACGAGGACGACTCGATACATGGACGTCGCATCCAGTGAAATGAAGAGCTGCGGAAGGAGCGTGAAGCAGGCAACACCCACGACGCCGATCAGCAACCCGATGACGAACGGGCGCGAGCGTATCCGCCGCGCGAGCTCGGCGCCGTACACGGTTACGAAATCTCCAAGCACTAGTGGCCTGCCACTTAAGCCGTGCTTTCCACGGTGTGAATGAAGATGTCGTGCAACGATGGCTCGACGGCTTCGAATCGAGTGATCGCGTCGGCTGCGACCAGGCGCGCGAGCAGCTCTGAAAACCGCGTCGACGCCGGGACCTCGTACTCGATGGTGCCGTCGAAGCGATCGAGCGGTTTCGCTCCGGCGACCCGGTCGAGCACGGAGCACACCGAATCGGATGCGGGCGCGACCCGGATCACGCGCGTCGGCCAGCGCGAGCGCAGCTCCGCCAGCGTTCCACTCGCCCGCACCGTACCGCCGGCGACGATGCAGAACGCGTTGCAGGCCGCTTCGAGTTGCCACATTTGGTGGCTGGAGAGGATCAGTGTCGTGCCGTCTTTCATCAGATCGCGCAGGACGCTCAACAGCATCTCGGCATTCACGGGATCGAGCCCCGAAAACGGTTCGTCGAGGACCAGAAGCTCCGGCGTGTGAACGGCGGCGCACGCCACCTGCACCTTCTGCTGATTGCCCTTCGACAGCTCCGAGCAGGGGCGCTCCGCGTACTCCTCCAGCTCCAAGCGCTCGATCCAGCGTTTCGTGCGCGCTGCGGCTTGCGCCGGACGAAGGCGGTGCAGACGCCCAAAATATCGGATCTGCTCCTGCACGCTTATCCGGCCGTAGAGCCCGCGCTCCTCGGGCAGATAGCCGAAGCGCCGCCGCGTGCAACCATCGATGCGGGCGCCCTTCCACGAGAGTTGGCCGCCGTCGGGTGCGAGGATTCCGAGAATCATGCGCATCGTGGTCGTCTTCCCGGCGCCGTTCGGACCGATCAAACCAAATGACGTGCCGCCGGGAATTGCGAAGCTTACGTCGCGCACGGCGACGACGTTTCCGAACTCCTTGCAAAGGTGGTCGGCTACGAGCATGGGAAGGTTTCTTCTTCGTTCCTGTTCGCTACGACTTTGGAGGTCTTGCATGGACCACGGCACGCAGGCCACGGCGAGCGTTCTCGCTTCGCTGGCCCTCGGATATGGCATCTTCCTGCTCGTCGTCGTCGCGTTTACGCTCTGGGTCTATTGGCGCATCTTCGAAAAAGCCGGCTACGCCGGCGCGCTTTCGTTGCTCAATCTCGTTCCCGGCGTCGGTCCGCTGATCTGCGTGATCATCCTCGCCTTCGGCCGCTGGCCGATCGAAGATCGGCTGGCAGCGGCCCTAGCCGGCACGCAGCCTTCGCCTGGTGGGGCGCCGCCGCCGGGCACCTCGGTTATGCCGCAGTAATCTCCGCGATCCAGCGTTCGACGCCGTCAGCGGTGGAAGGCAGCATCGCCGAGAGGTTCTCTGGCGCAGCTGCGGTCACCGCGATATCGTCTTCTATACGCACGCCGATGCCGCGCAGCGGCTCGGGCACGGTTGCATCGTCGGGCTGGAAATAGAGGCCCGGCTCGACCGTCAGCACCATGCCCTGGCGCAGCTTGCCGTACCGGTACTCCTCGACCCGAGCGTTGGCGCAGTCGTGGACGTCGATTCCGAGCATGTGACTGACGTTGTGCAAAGTGTAGCGCTTGTAGAAGAGCCGCTCCGGGTCGAGCGCCTCCTCGAGCGAGGTCTTCAATACCGCGAGGTCGATCAATCCCTGGGCGAGCACGCGCATCGCGCGCCGATTCGGTTCGAGAAAATCGTTGCCGGGGACGGCCGCTTCGATGCCGGCGCGCTGCGCCTGCCAGACCACATCGTAGACGGCGCG
>JASHXG010000316.1 GCA_030043675.1 Vulcanimicrobiota bacterium | reverse complement strand
GACATCGTGCTGGCGACGCTCGAGAAGCCGCGCGGCCATGCGCGGATCGAATCCGGCAGCGCCGCGCCTCTGACGGTCGGCGCGCCGCTGGCGCGGAACGTCTACACGACGCCCTTGCCTCCGCCCGTAGCGCACCGTACGGTGATCTTCAGCGAAACCAAAACGCACTTTCTAATCAACGGCAGGATCTTCTCGATGAGCGCGCCGCCGATGTTCGTCGTCCACACCGGCACCGTCGAAGAGTGGCGCGTCGTAAACATCACGGAAGAGGTGCACGACTTCCATATCCACCAGCTGCACTTCTTGGTGAAGGAGATCAACGGCAAGAAGGTCGCGCATCCATTTTGGGCCGACAGCTTTATCATCCCGCATCGTCAGCGCAACGGAAAGCCCGGTTCTCTGCTGCTGCTGATGGATTTCCGCGATCCGATCATTAGAGGACTGTTCGTTTTCCATTGCCACATTCTGGATCACGAGGATCTCGGGATGATGGCAAAGATCGAGGCCATCTGATGACTCGCTGCCGTTGTGCGATCGCCGCTTCAGCGGCCGTTGCGCTCCTTGCGGGCTGCGGCGGCCCGAGTCAGACCGCCGCACTGCAAATGCTGCCGTCCAGGCCGGCTCACGTGCGCGCCGATACTTCGCGCGCGTGGATGGCTCGCGAGGCGGCGGCCGAGGATCTCCTCTACGTCTCCGACGACAGCGGCCGCGTCCTCGTCTTCTCCTATCCGGCGGGCAAGTTGGTCGGAACGCTGACCGGCTTCGATGGGCCCTCGGGTCTATGTTCAGACTCCAAGGGGAACGTCTTCGTCACCAATACCGGCGCCGCACAGATCGTCGAGTTTGCGCACGGAGCAAAGAAACCGCGTCAAACGCTCACCGAGTTCGGATACTTCCCGGACGGCTGCGCGGTCGATCCCTCGAGCGGAGATCTCGCCGTGGCCAATTATGCGACAAGCCCGTCGATCGGCCCCGGCAGCATTGCAATCTATAAGGACGCCAAAGGAACGCCGGCCAATCATACCGACCCCGCCTTCGGCGAGTACTTCTTCTGCAGCTACGACGACAAACACAACCTTTATGTCGATGGCGTCAACGCGGGCACGACGCAATCCGAGTTCGCCGAGCTTCCCAACCGGGCCAAGTCGTTCAGGAACATAAAGCTCAAGCAGAGGATCGGATATCCGGGTGCCGTTCAATGGGATAGCAACGAGATCGCGCTCGAAGATACTTCCACCGATATCGTCTATCGGATCAAGGTGAGCGGAGCGAGCGGCACGGTCGTAGGCACGACCCGGTTCAAGGACTCGCGCAGCGATCTGATCGTGCAGTTTTCGATTCGAGGCCATACCATCGTGGTGCCGTTCGGTTCCCGCCGGCGCGTCACGAGATCGATTGGATTTTGGTCGTATCCCGCCGGTGGAGCGCCGACTCTGGTCATTGCCAAGCTTGGCGCCTCGGAGTTGGTCGGCACGACCATCAGTCTCGCGCGCTAGGTTCCCACCCTAAAGGTTCGGCGCGAGCCCGACGTCGATCGCCGTTTCGAAGGTACGATTCCACGGCAGCGCAATCGACATCGCGGCGATGTGGTAACCTGGATCGAGCTGCGCGAGGATCTGCTCGGCATACTCCCAGAGCAACGCCTGGTTGCGCTGCGCGATCGTTGCTGCGGGCTCGGGCGCCAGCAGCGTGCGATCGGTAACGCCTTGCGCCTCGAGGGCGGCGTTGAGATCGGGACGCACTTCGTCGTGGAAGGCGTAGTCGTCGAGAAAGCGCGTGAACGTGAACGTACGATGCGCCAGCGCGTCGTACGTTCCTAAGCGCCGGCCGGATCCGGCCGCGATGGCTTCGGCCAGCGCCGTACCCACGGTATTCGCATTCGTATTCCACGAGGCATAGGCGTCGAGCTTCGCTGCCAGCCCGGATGCCAGGATACGCTGCGCAAACGACGCTTGCGCGCGGTACGAACCCAGGTAGGAAAGGTCGGCGAGCGCGACCGCTCGCCCGGCGGCCACGTCGGCCGTCATCTCGCCGACGAGCGCGTCATCCTGCGCCGGCGTGCCGTTTGGGACGCGCACGTACAAGACGATGTCGGGCCGGGTGTCGTCGTGAACGCCGCCGCACAGGCGAATGAGACTCTCGATCGCGACCGAGATCGGCGCGTATTCGAGCGGATCTTGATACGAGGCGCCGCCGGGCGTCGAATAGCGCACCGCGATCCGCGGCGTCCATCCGGCTTCACGAGCGATCGCGCCCGCGACCAGCGCCGCGCCGAGCTCATCGGCGCCGGGTTCGATCGAGGCGCGATCCTGCAACGCTTGCGCAGCCAGCTCGGCCTGCAGCAGGCGCACGTCCTTGACGTGCAGGCCGACCGGACCGGCGTCGTCCTGTCCGATGGCCAGACGGTCGATCGTTCCGTTTGCCGTGAGCTTCAACAAGAGGCGATCGACGGCAAGATTGCGGGCGCGCGTGGCGAGATACTCATCGAGCGTTGCCGAGCCGATCAGGTCGCGCAGGTGCGCGGCACGGGTCTCTTCGCTCGGAAGCGGTGGATCGTGCAGATTCGCATACTGCTGCAAATACGTCCAAGCCGGATACGCGGCGAAGAATTCGCTGCCGGCCGGGACGCCGGTCGGCGCCAGCCGCATGATCGTTCCGAAGGCTGCGACCCACGCGCGCGGATGCTCGGCGCGCAGATGGACGAGCGCCATCAAGCGAAAGTACGCGTCGGCATAGGATGCGCCGGGTGCTCGCGATGCGACGAGGCCGCCGTATGCCAGCATGTCGGTTGACACCACAAAGGCCTTGGTATCGGCGCGCGCCGCCGTCTGATTCAGCCAAGCGATGATCGCGTCGGGACGTCCGGGATCGATGAAGCGCCCCAGCAACGCACGCGGCGGCGACTCGACCGGCACGCCCGCGATGCGTCCGAGCATCACGGGCATCTGCCACGTGACCGGCCGATCGTCGATCGGCACGAAGGCGATCGCTGCGAACGCCAGCGCGAGCCCGTGCACTTAGTGGTCCGTAAGGAGCGGTCGCAGCGATCCGCGCTGCTCGTCGAGCAGTCGTTCGGCTCGCGCCGCATCGACGCCGTGCCGTTCCATCACCACGGCCACCTTGACGCGTCCGCCGGCGCCGGCCAGCAGTTCGCGCGCTCGTTCTTCGCTGACGTTTGCGATGGTGCGGACCAAACGCAGTGCCCGGTCGCGCAACTTGCGATTGCTTGCGACGACGTCCACCATCAAGTTATCGAAGACCTTGCCAAGAATAACCATCACCGCCGTCGAGATCGTGTTGAGCGCAATCTTCTGCGCGCTGCCGGCCTTCAGACGCGTGGAGCCGGTCAACGCTTCGGCTCCGGTAGCCAGAACGATCG
>JASHXG010000315.1 GCA_030043675.1 Vulcanimicrobiota bacterium | reverse complement strand
GTATCAGTCTGGCTGAAAAAGCGGCTCGGCCACGCAAAGAGCTGTTGGTCGGGATAGTCGTAGACGATATTGAACCGCTTGAGCAGACCGGTGCCGGCGCTGGCATCCTGCGGACCCGCGGCAAAGGCACCGGCCCGATCGCGCGATGCACGCGTCACCACGCCGGGTATCGTGGATCCAAAGATCGAGACGGTCGTTCGCAGGACGTCGCTGTAGACTGGACCGCCGATGCCGATGCCCGTGATCGCGTCGCGAACGGGCGCGTCGCGATAGAAGTCGTTGGCTTGAGCGAAATGGCGAAAGAGTGTGAGTGAAAACCGGTCGCCGGTATCGAGGACGAACGTGCCATGCACGCCGTCGACCGCACCCGGCACCTGGATGATTCCGTTCCCGTCAACGGTGAAAGCGGTCGCGGCGGCGTTTTTCGGCACAGGTAGGGGTGCATAAGAGAGCGTCAAGCGCGAGGCGTCCATGTCGACGCCGACGCGAAACCGGCGCAGGACGTCGTATCCAATGATGCCGTCTAGGTGCGGGAATCCGATTGCGCGCCGAATGGGCGATAGGTCGAGCACCTCGGCCGCGACGTTCTCGAAATTCAACGAGCCGAAGGCGACCTTGGAGAGACGTGTTGTGCTCAGCGCAGCCGAACCGCTGCCGGCTCCCGTGACCCGTCCAGCCGGCCGCGTGTGCAACCCTAGCCGGCGGGCGACCTCGGGCGTGATGACGACGGCACTGGATCCGGTGTCGACGATCATCGAGAACGGTCCGATTCTGTCGATCGATGCCGTAATCACCATTCGGTTGTCGAGGAGGACGAAGGGCACGCTCGCCGATTGTGCAGCTTGCGACCACGGCGCCGTTGCGGCGAAAAGCAATATGGCTAGCATTTCACGCTCCGCGAGGGACGAGGAAATCCCGCCCGCGTTCAGCCTACGTGCCGAACGCCGGCGATTGCAATCAACGGAACGTCAAAACCGCGAAGCCTCTACTTAACGGTATAACCTTTCGATTCGAGACAGGCCGAGTAAGCGCGGCGGAAGTTGTTCATGCTTTGCGAGCGCTGAGCTTGCGCGTTTGCTTGCGCGTATTGCGCCTCTGCTCTGTTGAGCTGATTCTGCCGCGCGCGGCCGGCAAGCGCTCCGGTGACGGCTCCGATCGCCGCGCCTTGTCCCGCGTTTCCGGCGACGGCGCCGATTGCTGCTCCGCCGGCCGCGCCGCCGGCAGCGCCTCGAACGGTGCCGCCTTGACGCGCGGTCGTGGGAGCCGCCGTCGCGGGCGGCAGGTTTGCCGGATCGATGCCGGTCTTGCTGCGCGCCGACTTGTAGCAGAGTGACTCGTCATTGGCCTGCTGCGTTGCACTCTGGCCTTTGGCCGGATAGACGTAGACGCCGAACTGTTCGCTCAGCGAGGCGGCTCCCAGCAGCACGACCAGCGTCGCCAAGATAACGAAGCGTAGCGAATTCGAATTATCCATGCCGGTGAGTTCGCACCACCGGAGGCCTATCCCCACGCGGCTGTTGCGAGCCCTGATCTCTGACGATACGATAGGAACGTGTCGAAATGCTAGCGGTTCGATTTCAATGAAGAACGCGTTCGCGCTCGCGAACGCAACTTCGGCTCGCGGAGATGGGCGCGTGGTCGCGCCGCTTGTATTGCTCGCCGGGCGGCTTGGCGACTCCTGGCCTAGCGATCGGGGTTTTCGGGGGTCGGCGAGCGGGGTCGGCCCGATGAAATTGCTGAATACGCTGGCATCGTGCTTCCGCTCGACGCCGTCGGCCATCTGCTCCGACACTTGCGCGACACGGCCGCTCTGCGTGCGAACCCGATCGCTGCTCGGTACTTCCCGGCGGACGGTGCCGCGCGTTCCCAGGAAAGCGACGCCGACGCACTCGCGCGCGTGCGCGCGCTGGTTGCCGGCGCCGTCGACCGGGTTTTCGTCGCCCCGGGCGAGGCGTCGTCGACGGAGCACGCGCTTCGTCAGCGCGCGATAATCGAGCGCTGCGACCTGCTTGGAGAGCCACATTCGGCGGTCGCGGCAAGTCTAGGTCTTTCGCGGCGACAGTTCTACCGAGAACGTCACGGCGCTCGCAAGCGACTAGCAGAATACTTTGCGCAAGTCTCACCGGGCTCCACGCAAAGCGTGCCCAATGAGTTCGAGCTTGGACTAGCCGTGGCGGAGAGCCTCTGCCACCTTGGTCGACGGCCGGCAGCGATCGCGTCGATGAAGAGGCTCGCCGCGAGCTCGCCAGGCGCTGCGGAACGAATACGAGCGACCCTGGCGCTGACATCGGCATACAGTGACGCGGGGAAATTGGCGGCTGCGCACGAGGCGCTCGATCGAGCACGGAGCATCTTCGCTATGCAGAGCGAAGACTGCCCGTTACTCGGCCTGGAAATCGACGCGGCAGCGGCTCGCGTGCTCTGGCTCTCGGGCAGGCCCGCCGAAATGAAGGCAATGCAAGAGCGGATCCTCGCGCGGCTGCGGACGCAATCTCCGCTTCAAACCGAGAGGGCTTTCGAGTTGGAAGCACTCTCGTGGATGCGGCTGGGCATGCTCTCGCGCGACGTGGGCGACGCATGCAAGTCCCTAACGTACTTGCGGCGGGCAGCGGACGTTCTGCAATCCTTGCCCAAACCTCCCCCGGCGTTGCGCGCCGAGCTTGCCGCCAACTTGGGCTTGACCCAGATGGTTCTCCCAAACGGGCTGAACGCAGCGGCCGAGTCGATGCGCGCCTATCTCGCGGTTTCGCGCGAGCATAATTTGCTTTGCGACGTGGCGGACGCGCTCGCGAACCTGGCAACACTTTATCTCCAGTTGGGAGACGTGCCCAACGCACGAATGTTCGGCCGAACGGGGCTCGACCTCGCGCAATGGGTCTCGTCGAAACAACAGCGTGCCGAGATTTCCGTGATTGCGGCCTTGGCCGAGGCGGAAGGCGGCAACTTTCCACGTGCCCTCGAGCTCATCGACCACGCGCGTACGGACATTGTGCAGCGTAGCCCGGGTTGGGCGCTCACCGGGCTGGCGGAAGCGCAGGCCCTCCTGTATGCCGGAGCCTTCAGGGCGGCATGGCGGCGCGCCAAGGAAGCCGCCGCGTCGATGTCGGCCATGGGCATGATGCGTTACTGCGGCGCCGCTCTGCGCATCGCCGCCGAAGCCGCAGAGGGAGCGAACCGCCGAGACGAAGCCGTGCGGACCATTCGCGAAGCGATCATCCTGCTCGAGTCTCGTGGCCACGCGGCATCGCTCGCGCGTGCATACGAATGTAAGGCTCGTCTTACGAGAAAACGCGGCGACGCTCATCGCGCTCGCGAACTGCGCGAATCGCTGCGGCAGCCACTCGCCGTAGTGCCATAATTAGTGCCAAACCGGAGGTCGCCGAGCGCCGCATCCCAAACGTGCGGCGTCAGAGCTCTTGGCTATTCGCCTTCGTTCGGGAGCATGTCATGAATAACTTTACGTTTGGGCGTGCGCTGGGCGCAACGCTCTGTCTCGCGATGCTTGCGGCTTGTTCGACCGGCTCGAACATGGAAGGGAGTTCCTTGCCCGGCACGCCGCAGTTGTCCCCGGGGTCGCGGGGGGTCGCGCCGATCGCCTTTCCGGCCGCATCGCTCCGCGACATGGTTCGTCCGCCGACGCACCCGCTTGCGCGACGATCGGGTTGGATGTCGCCGGCCGCAAAGCGGTGCAGGCAAAGGCTTTTTGTTTCGAGTTACTGGCTCGACTACGTGAGCATCTACTGCGCCAAGCCGGGGCGCCACAATCAACCGCCCATCGGGGAGATCACCGACGGCATCAGCGGCCCCGAAGGAGCCGTTACCGACGCGAAGGGGAACCTGTACGTCACGAACACTACCGGAAATACGGTGACCGAGTACGCGCGCGGCAGTACGACGGCGAGCTTTACGTACTCGGCCGATCTTTCATACCCGGCCGGCGTCGCCGTAGACGGCAGCCAAAACGTCTACGTAACGAACTTGGGCTCCGGATCGGTTACGATCTTCCCTCAGGATTCCAACACGCCCAGCGCGACGCTTTCCGGCCTCCCCTACCCGATTGACGTGGCACTCGATTCCAGCGGAGACGTGTATGTTACGACGTACACCACCACGTTTTC
>JASHXG010000044.1 GCA_030043675.1 Vulcanimicrobiota bacterium | reverse complement strand
GTTTTGCCGGCCGCCAACGGACCGGCACGAATCTGGGTGCCGGTTCCGGCGTTTACCGAGTCGGATTGGATGCGGCCCGGCAAGATCACCTGGACGACGAACGCTTCGTCGGCTGCGCTCGCGAACGATCCGGTCTCCGGAGTTACGATGGTCTGTGCCCAGTGGCGCAACGCGACGCCGCCCGCGACGCTGACGGTAACGGCGCTGGTTTCCAGCCGTAACCTCAGCGTCGATCTCGCGTCGCGGGGGGACGTTCCGACGCTCAGCCAGGAGCAGTATCGCTATTACACCGCGGCGTCGAAGCTGCAGCCGACGGACGGCATCGTGAAGACGACCGCCGACAAAATAACCGCCGGCGCCACGACCGATCTGGAGAAAGCGCGGCGCATCTACGAGTGGATCGTCGTCAATACCTATCGGAAGCCGACGACGCGCGGCTGCGGTCTCGGCGACGTCTCGTTCATGCTGGAGACCGGCGATCTGGGCGGGAAATGCGCCGACATCAATGGTTTGAACGTGGCGCTGGCTCGCGCCGCCGGGTTGCCGGCACGCGATCTCTACGGCATTCGCGTCGCGCCCTCGAAGTTTGGTTACAAGAGTCTCGGCGTCAACTCGTCAACCATCACCAAAGCGCAGCACTGCCGTTCGGAGATTTATCTGGTTGGGTTCGGCTGGGTGCCTTCGGATCCGGCCGACGTGCGCAAGGTAATCCTCGAAGAGCCGCCCGGGCACAACTCCCCGACCGATCCGAAGGTCGTTGACGCGCGCGAGACGCTCTTTGGCGCGTGGGAGGGAAACTGGATCGCGTACAACGACGGTCGCGACGTGTCGCTTCCCGGCTCGAACGGGCCGCAACTGGGCTTCCTCATGTATCCGCAGGCCGAAGTCGGAGGCCAGCGCGAGGACAGTCTTTCGCCGTCGGATTTCGTGTACGCGATTACCGCCCGTGAGATCACCGGCTAACGCTCTTTTACCATTTGGACAAAGGCGGGGCGCGCCGGTTGTATAAGCGTGACGGAACCAACCGGCGGATCTTGAGGAGAGCAAAAAGACGATGGATGTGACGAGCGCCCCCACCAGCGGCGACCTACGCGATTTTCTTACGCTTCCCTACAGCCAGCTCGAAGAGCTGAACTTACGCGTCAAAGCACAGCGCCAGGAACGCGTGCCGTTGCATGCGCTGCAAGAGGAGCGGTTGAGTTATCTGGCCGAGGAGCCGCGCATCAAGGCGGTGACGGTGCTCTTTAGCGATCTCGAAGGTCGCCTTCACATGCTCGATTACGATAAGAAGTTCTTGCTGCGGGCTTACGACAATCTCACCTTCGATGGTTCCTCGATCCGCGGCTTCACCGCGCAGCGAGAGAGCGACTTACGGTTGCGCCTGGATTGGGGCGCGTTCTACTGGGGTCCGGCCGACATCTTCGGTCCCGGCAAAGTGCTGGTATTCGGCGACGTCCTCGACCGCGAGGGCAAGCCGTTTTTGTCCGACATTCGGGGAGCGCTTAAGAAGCTCGCCAACGATTGCTATGCCAAAGAAGGCTACGCGCTCAACGCCGCCAACGAAATCGAAGGCTTTCTCTTTCAGGGTCTCGATGCGGAGCGGCGTTATCACGATACCGGCAAGTTCGAGTACGTCAATACCGGCGGCTATTACCATTCGCTGCCTGGCGATCCGCTGCGCAACTTCATCGACACCGTCGCCGAAGTGCAGCGCGCGATGGGCTTTCAGAACGAGAAAGACCACCCGGAAGTCGCGCCCTCGCAGTTTGAGATCAACTACGGTTACGGCGAAGTCGTCGCGGCCGCCGACCAGATCCAGCTCTACAAGCTGATCTGCCGGCAGGTCGCGACGAAGCTCGGCATGACCGCAAGTTTCCTGCCCAAGCCCGTTTCCGGCGTCAACGGCAGCGGCATGCACACCAACGTTTCGGTGAGCAAGAACGGCAAGAACCTCTTCTGGGACCCGAAAGGTCACGAGCAGCTGAGCGCGTTCGGTTGGAAGTTCGTGGATCGTCTGCTCACGCATGGAAGCGATATCTGCTTGATGCTCAACTCGAGCGTCAACGCTTACCGGCGGCTCGACCCGCACTTCGAGGCGCCCAATCAGCTCAACGCATCGGCCGTCGACCGCGGGGCGATGGTTCGCATTCCGATCGGCAATGAGCGCAGCATGCGCACCGAGATCCGCGCGGTCGCACCGGATGCCAATCCGTACATGGTGATGCTGGCGGTCTTCAAGACGGGCCTCGAGGGCACGATCAGCAACGTGAAAAACTTGCGCCAGTCCGGGCGCGCCTTACCCGACAACATCTACGATGCGATGGCGGCGTTTCGCGCGTCGGACTGGACTAGCAAGCTGCTCGGCGAGGACGTAAAGCAGCGCTACGCCGACCTCAAAGAGGCCAGCGCCGATCGCTGCCCGCGCCTACTCGGCACGTTGGTCAAACCCGAAGAGATCCAGTTCCACCACGAAGTCTACAACCAATATCTCTGGAACCTCTTCTAAGCTAGGGCTGCCGCGCGATCAAGCCGGCGAACCGCGCGAGCCGCGCGCCCTGGAAGCGAGCGGCCGCGAGCACCGCTTCGCTGACGGCCGGTTCTGCGGCGGTGTTGCTGGTGCCGTACGGATTTCCGCCGGCGGCATAGATTGACGGATCGGTGTAGCCCGTGGGGACGATGATCGCGCCCCAGTGATAAAACGCGTTGTTTAGCGCCAGTATCGTGCTCTCTTGTCCGCCGTGAGGGTTCATGGCGCCGGAGAACGAGGTGACCGCCTTGTCCGCAAGCACGCCCTTCTGCCACAGCGCGCCCGCCGTGTCGATAAATTGCTTGAGCTGAGCCGCCGGCCCGCCAAAGCGCGTCGGCGTTCCGAAGGCAAACCCATCCGCCCATTCGAGATCGTCGAGCGCCGCTTCGCGGACGTGCTGCGTCGCTACGCGGTGATCGTGCCAGCCCTGCTGGCTGGCGATGACTTCCTCCGGGGCAAGTTCACGAACTTTACGAAGTCGAGTCTCGGCTCCGGCGGACTTTGCGCCTTCCTCGACGGCTCGCGCCAGCTCGTAGGTATGACCGTAGGCGCTGTAATAGATGACCGCAATCTTCGTCATTATGTTCCTTCCTATCAGGCCGGTCGCAGCAATAGAGTGAGCTTGTCGCGATAGCGCCACGCTACGATGAACCACAGCGCCGTGACGATCAGCGGCATCGGGACGATCGTCGCGGGCCACATCGTAATGTGAAACGCAAGGATGTTGGCGATCACGCCGGCCAGCATCACGAGCGCCAGCGGCACGAAACGGTTGCTGACCAAAAGCAAGCCGGCGATCAGCTGCACGCCAAAGACGAAGTAGGAGAAGTGCGAGTGTACCATCGCTCCGAAAAACGTGCCCGCGTATTGCGGAATCGAGGGCGGATTGGGAATGAACGGTACGAAATCGTTCAAGCCGAACACGACGAACACCAGCCCCAAAATGGTTCGCGCGATCCCGTAAAGTACGTTTTGCATTAGGCTGCCACCGCCTGGCGCACCCCGAACGAGTCGGCGTGTGCGAGCGCCCTCTCGATCGCGCGCTGCTTCGCTTCGGTTCCCGTCGCCACGCCCTCGGCGCGCACGAACGCGACGTCGGTGACGCCGAGGAAGCGGAATACGGTGCGCAGATATGCTTCCTGAAAGTCGAAGTCGGCCATCGCCCCGTTGGAATATGTGCCGCCGCGCGACGAGGCGACGATTACGCGCCAGGCCTTCAGCTGGCTCGGGAACTCCTCGAGACTCGCCGCGTGGGCCGCCTTTGCCTCGGGGGTGAACGTGAAGTGCGGCAACGGGTCCTTCGCCAGGTCGCGATAGGACGTGGTCGCCGGGGCGGACCGCCCCAGGTTTTCGACGATGCGAGCGGTCAGCTGCCGGCTGACCGACTGGTCCCCGGTAATGCTCGAGTCCAGATGAAGAATTCTCACGAGTGCCACTCTCCTTGTGCGGACCGCTTGCTTAGCATGCCGTCTACTAGACGACAATTGTTGCTTTTACGACCCGTGTCGGTTATAATACTGATGTTGGCAGGCACGGTCAACCGACAAATCGGCCAAAGTGTCGCTTAAGCGAGGAGAACGGAAAATTGATGGTTAGCGCGGCGGCTGTGCCGGCGCCCCGAGTTGATCCGCGAGTGACGCGCACGCAAAAGTTGATTCGTGACGCGCTCAAGTCGCTGCTCGAAGAGAAGAGCTTTGAGGCAATCAGCGTGCAAGACATCGCCGAGCGAGCGACGGTCAACCGCGCCACGTTCTACGCGCACTTTACCGACAAGTTCGCCTTGCTCGACGCGATCGTCCGTGAAGACGTGGCAGTTTGTTTGGCCGAGGGCAATCCGCTGAGCGAGGCCGATACGCGCCGCCTCCTGCGTGGGGTCGCGACAAACGTCTTCGCCTTCGTGGGCTCGCATTGCCAGTGCCGGGTCGACCGCGATTTCGAGCCCCAGTTCGAGAGCGCGATCGAGACCGAGCTAACCGAGTTTCTGCAACCAACGTTCGAACATTGCACGGCGGCGCTGATCGGAGCTGCGCTGGTCGGCTCTGCCTTGAACTGGCGTCATCACGCACCGAAAATGGACCCGTCAACGATCGTCGCCAAGATCGTTGACATTCTGGTTGATGGCGTCGACCGCAATTAGTTTCCGCCCGCTGACGCCTGCGGATGCGGCGCCCAGCGCGCCGCCGTGCGACTAATGTCCGATCAGCGTTTTGAGCTCAAAGTCAACGGGCGAATCTCCCCCGTCAACGTAGATCCGACGACGCCGCTGCTTTACGTGCTGCGTGACGAGCTCGAGCTGGACGGACCGCACTTTGGATGCGGACTCGCACAGTGTGGGGCCTGTACCGTGCAGCTCGACGGCGTGGCCGTTCGCTCGTGCGTCATACCCGTATCCGCGGTCGGGACGCAAGAAGTGACGACGATCGAAGGCCTGGCGGTCGAAGGCAAGATGAGCGCTCTGCAAACGGCGCTCGTCGAGGCGCAGGCCCCTCAGTGCGGGTATTGCATGCCGGGAATAACGATGTCGGCGTCGGCCCTGCTCAAAGAGACGCCGCATCCCACCGACGCACAAATCCGGCAAGCACTCGATGGAAACTTGTGTCGTTGCGGAAGTCACACGCGGGTGTTACGCGCGGTGAAAGCCGCCGCTGGAAGCCCAACGTGAGCGGGGCGGCGACGAGTTTGGGCCGTCGCGACTTCCTGGCCGGCGCCTCGGCCTTGATCGTCGCGATCGGAACCACGCGCGAAGCGGCGATCGGAGAGCGGCCGTCCGAGACGTCGCCGTTCGGCACTGCCACGTATGCGAACGCCGATTCGTGGCTGGCGCTCGATGCGAACGGAAACGTCACCGTTTCGTGGGGCAAGGTCGAACAAGGAACCGGTATCGAGACCGCGATCGCCCAGATCGTCGCCGACGAGCTCGACGTGCCGTTCGACTCGGTGCGCGTCCTGCAAGGCGACACCGACCGAACGCCGGATCAAGGCTATACCGCAGGGAGCCAGTCGCTCAGCGCCGGCGCGATTCCGGTTCGGCGCGCCGCCGCATTCGTTCGCGTGACGCTGATCCAAATAGCGGCGCAACGTTTGAATGTGTCCGCGGATACCCTCACAACCCGCGACGGCGCGGTCGTTTCCAAGGCGGGTCCGCAGGTGCATCTGCGCTATGCCGAGCTGGTGCCGAGCGGGCGTGTCAATCGCATCGTCCCCGACGACGTGGTTTTAAAACCTGTCTCTGCCTATCAGGTCGTGAGAAAATCGATCCCGCGTGTGGACATCCCGGCAAAACTCGATGGGTCGTACCGTTACGTACAAAACGTGCGGATTCCGGGGATGATGCATGCGCGAATGGTTCACCCGCAGCGGCTTGGTCAGGTGGCGCGCGCGATCGACGGCGCCTCTCTCGGTGACCTCCGCTCGCGAGTGCGCGTCGTGCACAAGAACGCGTTCGTTGCAGTCGTCGCGCAACGCGAGTGGGATGCGGTGCAGGCCGCAAAGTTGCTGAAGGTCACCTGGGCCGGCGGCGCGCCTCTCCCTGCAGAGAACCAGCTCGACGCGGTACTTCGCGCGAGCGCCGGGAGGGATGATGTCGTCCTCAACAAGGGAAACGTTTCGTCGGCCTCGGGCAAGACATTGCGCGCCACGTACCACTGGCCGTTTCAATCGCATGGTTCGATCGGTCCCTCGTGCGGACTGGCCGACGTTCGCGAGACGAGCGTCACCATTTGGAGCGGCACGGAAGGCAGTTTTTTCCTCAAACGCTCGATCGCCGCGCTGCTGGGCCGCTCTCCCGACCAGGTCGTGGTGCGATGGGTCGAAGGGTCGGGCGCGTACGGACACAACGGCGCCGACGATGCTGCCGCGGCTGCCGCGATCGTCTCGCAAGAAATCGGCAAGCCGGTCCGCATGCAGTGGATGCGATACGACGAGACCGCGTGGGATCCAAAAGGGCCGGCCATGCTCTTCGATCTCGAGGCGGTTCTCGATGCCGACGGGCGCATCGGCGCCTGGAGTTTCCACGGGCGCAGTCCGACGCATGTCGGGCGCCCCAATGGGACGGCGGCAACACTCCTGGCCGGCCGTCTCACCGGATTGGGCCCGCCCACACCCTTCTTCGTCGGCGGAGACCGGAACGCGGCAACCAACTACGACATTCCCAAGCAGCACATCGTCCTTACCAACCTCACCTCGTCACCACTGCGCCCTTCGTCTCTGCGCGGGCTTGGCGGGACCGCGAACACTTTTGCCAATGAGTCGTTCGTTGATGAGCTCGCGCACGCCGCCGGCGCGGATCCGATTGCATTTCGGATGCGGCACCTCAGCGATCCGCGCGCCCAGGCCGTTCTCGAAGCGGTGCGGCCCGCGTACGCCGCCGGGCGCGGCGTCGCGTTCGTGCGCTACGAGAACGTCAACGCATACGTTGCAGCCGTGGTTGACCTCGACGTCGACCGGTCGAGTGGGGCCATCGCGCTCCGCCACGTGTGGATCGCGCATGATTGCGGGCTTGTCGTCAACCCCAATGGTCTGCGCAATCAAATCGAGGGCAATGTGATTCAGGGGTCGAGTCGCGCGCTGCGCGAGCGCGTACGCTTCGCGCCGGCCGGCGTCACGAGCGTCGATTGGATGACCTATCCGATCCTGCGCTTCAGCGAAGTGCCGGAAATCGATGTAACCTTGGTCGATCGTCCCGACCAGCCCATCATGGGTGCGGGCGAAGCGACGACAACGGTGATGGCGCCCGCCATCGCCAACGCGGTATTCGCGCAGACGGGCGCGCGGCTGCGCGACGTCCCGTTTACCCCCGACGCCGTCAAAGCCGCCCTATTGCGCTAGGACCTGGTGCACGAACGAGATCGCGACCGATCCCTCGCCCACGGCCGACGCGACGCGCTTCACGCTGCCGCCGCGGACGTCGCCCACGGCGAAGACGCCGGGTAAGCTCGTTTCGAAGAGATAGGGGGCGCGCCCGAGCGGCCAATGCGCCGCCGCCAGGTCGTCGGCGTTGAGAGCCGGGCCGGTCTTGATGAAGCCCTTGTCGTCGAGCGCAACGCAGCCGCCAAGCCAGGCCGTATTGGGCGCGGCGCCCGTCATCATGAAGATGTGCCGAATCGGCAACTCGTCGATCGCCCCGGTCTGCAGGTTGCGCCAGCGAACCGATTCGACGTGATCGCCGCCTTCGAGCGCGACGATCTCGGTCTGCGCATGCACGTCGATGTTCGGCGTCTCCTCGATGCGGCGGATGAGGTAACGCGACATGGTTTGCGCGAAGCCGTCGGACCGCACCACCATGTAGACCTTGCGCGCCTTCCCGGAAAGATAGACCGCGGCTTGGCCGGCTGAGTTGCCGCCGCCCACGATGGCTACGTCGTCGCCGACGCAAAGATTCGCCTCAATTTTCGTCGCGCCATAGTACACGCCGATGCCCTCGAAGCGTTGCAGGTTTTCGATTGTGGGTTTTCGATATTGCGCGCCGCTCGCGATCACGATCGTCCGCGCCATAACCTGCGCGCCGCTCTCAAGAGCGACCCGGTAAGGGAGGCGTTCGCACCCTAATCGGGTCACCCCATCGACGAGAAGCTCAGCCCCGAACTTCTCGGCTTGCGTGAGCGCGTGTGAGGCGAGTTCCTGTCCCGACACGCCCATGGGGAACCCCAGGTAGTTTTCGATGCGGGAGCTCGAACCGGCTTGGCCGCCCGGTGCGTTCGTCTCGATCACCAGCACGTCGAGGCCTTCCGACGCGCCGTAGACGGCCGAAGCTAGCCCCGAAGGTCCGGCGCCGATTACGACAAGATCGCGGACGCGCGTTTCGTCGATCGATTCGTTGAAACCCAGACACCCGGCGACCCGGTGGTTGGAGGGATTCTTTAACACCATTTGACCGCGGCAGATCAGGACGGGTATGTCGCCGGCCCCAACGCCGAAGGCCGTCATGAGGTGCTCGCTGTCGGCATCGCGCTCGAGGTCGACGTATGTATACGGGTGTCCATTTCGAATCAAGAACTCTTTGAGCCGAAGCGTTCCGGCGGAGTGCGCAGATCCGACCAACATGACGTCGCTGATACGCGACGTAAACAGCCCTTCTCGCCGAAGAATGAATGCACGCATGATGGTCTCGCCGATCTCGGCGTCCGTCTGCACCAGGTTCAGCAGACCTTGGCGGTCTAGCTGGATAACATCTCCGGCCTTCGTCACGGCAATCCGAAGCAGTGCCCGCCGGCCGGTGAGCGAGTTGATCTCACCTGTGAACTGGCCTGGCCCGCGCAGCTCGATCAGCCGTTTGCCAAGCTCGGTCGGGCGGACTGCCTC
>JASHXG010000314.1 GCA_030043675.1 Vulcanimicrobiota bacterium | reverse complement strand
CAGTTTCGCTACCCTCGAGCGGCACGTTTGATCTTTCTTTGATACCAACGTACGTGCTTGGCGAGGTCGAGATATTGCAGGGGCCGGGTGATCCCGCCGGAGCCGGTGGCGGCGTGGGTGGTGCGCTCAACCTGCTTACCGCCGAACCGACGCTGCCGATTCGCGGAATGCTCGAAGTCGAACGCGACTCGCTGGGCGGCCAGTTCTCCGATCTTGCCTACGACGGGACGCTGCCTTCCGGAAAATTCGCGTTCGCCACGATGGTCTCGATCGACGGCTCGCCCGGTCCCCTAGGAGGCGCCACTTTCTCGCTGCCCACGCCACGCGGAACGATTTGCTGTCAGGCGGTTCCGAGCTCCGCGCTGCGCAAAGCGCTCTTGCTCAAGCTTCGAATGACGCCCAACCGCTCGCTCACGGTCACCCCTAGCTTTCTGGCCGTCAACTTACAGCGCGACCTCGCCGGCGAATACGGCGTGCTCTTCCCCAACGAGACCTACGGCGGCCTCGTCCCCTCCCTCGATACGACGCAGTTTCAAACGCTGCGGTTCGAGCAAATTCAGGCGCGACTCGATCGCGGTTCTGACGGCTACGACGCGCGCGTCTATGGGCTCGATCTTTCGAACACCATGCAATCCGGGCAATCCGGAATCGTCGGCAACGGCGAGGATTCCGAACGCGGCGCCGGGTTCACCTGGCATCATCAGGAGGAGAGTAGCGCCTTCTCGCTCGGTCTGCTCGATTCGGCAGGTACGGCCTTTCAAACCGATCCGTACGCGTTGCCGGTGCAACCCGGATCTGGTGAAACCACGTTTCGGCTGCGCGCAACGGCCACGCTTCATCCCAGCTCGCTCGACGATCTCGAGCTCTCCGCTGAAGACGGAACCGTCCGCGACTGGGCGGCTCCGCAAGCGCAGAAGATCGACTCGTATGCGTGGTCGCCTTCAGCCGCGCGTTTAGGCTACGCCCGTACGTTAGCGCACCAGCTTTCGGTGCGCGCCGCCATCGGTGCGAGCGCCGTTCCTCCGCCGCTCGCCGTGCTCTCGGGCGCGTTACCGGCGATGCAAAGCTATATCGGCTTTCCTGCGCGCAGCATCGGCTATGTCTCCGACGTCGATCAAATCGAACGCGCCAGCGGGGGGGACATCGGCGTGGAATGGCGTCTGCACGGCGACACGACGACGTTCTCAGCCGATTGGTACGAAAGCGCGACGCATGGGGCATACGTGCTCGAGCTGGCGCAACAAGCCGCCAACGCGCTGCTCGGCCGATGGTTCAACGGGCCTTCGATGCTCAACGATGGCTTGCAATTTTCGCTCGTGCAATTCAAGCCGGTCGGCATGGGCTTCATCGCGCAGATGGCCTTCCCCCGCACGTACGTGGTCGGCGTGCTGCCGCCCGGCTTTTACAGTAACGGAAATCTTGCAATCCTGCCCGGTCAGAACATTGCGGGTGGTGCCTTTTTCGCACCGCTGGAGAATGACGTCGCGCCGATCCGCGTACCCTACGCGCAAGGCTACGGGGAGATCAGCTACAAGTGGCCGCGCGGATCGCGCCTCTCGCTCGGCATGCTGTACGAGGGATCGAACAACGCCTACGCGCAACCGGCCTTCGTGACGTTCAACTCGAATCTCGAGCTATCGCTCGGCCCAAAGGCGAAATTTCAAATCTCGGTCGAGAATCTGTTCAACGCGATGGATAACCGGCTGCCGCTGGCGTATGCCGGAATCGCGGTTCCGCTCGCCAACGGCGCCCTGGGTCTCACCAACGCCAACGCGCTGGTGCCACGAACGGTGCGCGTGATGCTGCGCCAATCCTTCGGCGCGGGCTCCATCTACGAACACTGAGTTCGTTTTGAGAACTTCGGTCATCTCTCGCCGCAGGGTGGGGCCCAGGCATGTCGAAAGCGGCGCGGCGTGCGTGTCGGGCTTCGGACGCTCGTCTCTCTGGCTTTATTCGCCGCCATGGCTGCGGCGACGACCGCACACGTCGCGATCGACATCATTGGCGACTATGCGCTGCCACACGACACCTATGACGACGTAGCGCACTCTTCGCGAGAGCTCATTAGCGGCCTGGCCCTGCTGATCGCATTGGCGCTCGCGAGCCGTGCCCTGCGAGTCTGCTTCGAGCTCGCCGCGGCCAATCGAACCCGCCTGCCGCAGCCCAGCGGGGACCGCCGCGAGGCGCTCGGCTTCGTCTTCGGCGTAATCGCCTTCAGCGCTATCTTAGTGCCGACGATGGAATGGCTTGACTGCCGGCTTGCCGGCGTGCCGATCAAGGAGCTCGACGACGCCTTTGGCGGCTCGATTCTTCTCGGCTTGGGCACGACCATCGCGTGCGGCGCCTTGGTCGCCTTACTCGTTTACGGGATCGCGCGCTGGCTACTCTCGCATCGCGACGCAATCGCGACGATCATCGAAACGCTGCTTCGTCGCCAGTCCGACGCGAACCGGGCGTGCAGCCGCGATCTCACTCGCTACCTCTTAACCCCACGCCGCCGGCGCACGCTGCACGCGCTGCGCCTCTGCAAACGCGGACCTCCTGGTGGTGCCTCGCACCGGCACCATCACATTTCGTCTACTGAAGGAGATCCGCGTGAAATCCGCCTTTTCGCGCGTGTCGCGAGCGTTGGTTGCGCTCGCGATCGCGCTTCAATTGGCCGCGCCGGCGTGGGCGGCACAGACCGAGGCTGCAGCCCAAGGTAGCATCGCCGGCACGGTCGTCGACGCCGCCAGCGGCGCCGCGATGCCCAACGTTCAAGTCCAGATAGTCGGGACGAAGCTCAAGTCCCATACCGATGCCGCCGGGCACTTTCGACTCGATCACCTCGCTCCCGGGCATTACATCCTCTCGCTGAGGCACAACGCTTATCAGCCGGCGCTCTCCGAACCGATCTCGGTTGCGGCTGGGACGGTCATGGCGACATTATCGATGCACCGTGCGACCGGGAATCTCAACGTCATCGCCGTGACATCGGCACGCGCCAGCCAATCGCTCGAGCAATCCAGCACGTTTAGCAAGACCCTGAACCCCGAGGCACTCGAACAGCAAGGCATCACGCGCGTCGCCGATGCATTGCGCACGCTGCCGGGCGTCAACAACGGCATTACCGGCGACACCGCCTCGCTCGCCGACGACGTCAACCTCAGCATTCGCGGCATCGGCACGCTCGAGACCGAAGCCGCCATCGACGGGCATCCGATCGGCTACGGCGTCAAGGGCGGCTACAACTACGACCTCTCGCCGGTCTATGGGCTGAACAACGTCACGGTCATGTACGGCTCGGCGAGCAATCTGGTCGGCGTCGATGCCATCGGCGGCGTGGTCAACTTTCAGACCCTGGATCCCACGCCGACCGACCAAACGGCGCTCACCCAAGGCTACGGCACCTTCGATCAGCTTTCAACCAGCTTGCGCTCGACCGGGACGGTCGGAAAGCTCGGCTACGCCCTTGCCTACGGCGTCGGCTATCTCGACGGTCCGTTCCGCAATGCCAACTTCTACCAGCCGGGTGCGGCCTTCGACCAATCCGTGCTCTCCGGACCGATTCACGACCTCGGCATCTACACCGACGACTCGGCGACGAGCACGCGCGCCGGCCTGGCCAAGCTGCGGTATACCTTCGATCCCCACAGCAGCCTTACGTACACGATGCTTACGAGCTCGCGGTGGGAAGACAAGACCGGGAACGGCGACGGCGATTACCTGCCGTATCCGACCGCGCTGGCACGCGGCCAACAACTGCTCGCCTCATACAATCCCAAAGCCAAAGGCGCATACAAATGTCCGAGCGGGACGTTTCCAGCTACCAACGCGCTCGGCTTACTGAACGGCTTTGGGCCCAACGGCCAGCCCGACGGCGGAACGACCTGTCAATCACCGGCGTCGTACGCCGACTACAACACTGGTTGGCAAGGGGTCGGTCCGGCTTGGCAAGCGTTTCACCTTTACGACAACAGCCTCACCTATCAATATCAAGGCGACCACTCCGTGATTCAGACGATTCTCTACAACAGCCTATACAACAACCCGTGGGACCGAACGTTCCAACTGCCGTTCTACACCTATCCCGGTTCCAATGCCTCGTGGCGCGACACAGGCGTCAACGAGAGCGGCATCATCACCAGCGACGACCTGCTGGGAACCAATAACGACTTCGAGTTCGGAACGTCGTACATGAACAACGCATACTTCCTCACGGAAAATGCGAATGACGACGGTACGCTTAGCAGCAGCGCGTCGAACCCGGACGCCTGGGAGAGCGCCTTCTTCGTGCGCGACGTCTACCATCCGGC
>JASHXG010000313.1 GCA_030043675.1 Vulcanimicrobiota bacterium | reverse complement strand
CGCATGGGCGGATACGACGAGCGGATCGTTTTGGACGAGGACGGCGAGTTCGGCTACCGGCTGCGCTCTGCCGGCGGCCGGATCGTGGTCTCGCCCGCAATCGAGGCGCGCTATCAGGTTCGCGGCTCGCTGCGAACGCTTGCGCGCCAGATGTTCGGCTACGGCTACTGGCGCCGCTTCACCCAACTCCTTCACCGCCAACGCGTCCCGTTGCGCGTCTTCGCGCCGCCGCTGCTGGTCGCCGCCCTGGCGATCTCGCTGGCATTGGCGGCTACGCCGTTCTGGGCGATCGCGACGATCGTTCCGTTGACGTATCTCGCATACGTGTTCGCAGCGATGCTTCGCGCAAGGCGCGATGGGATCGGTTGGGCCGCCGCCGGCTGCGTCGCCGCCGCGCTGCCGTGCATGCACGTGGCCTACGGCTTGGGCTACTGGCGCGCCCTGTTCACGCCGTCGCGCCGAGTGCTCGCCGGTACACCTCGTCATAGCGCTGCGCATTGACGCGCCAGGTCAGGTGCTCGCGCGCGAAGCGATACCCGGCCGAGCCCATCCGTGCGCCCGCACCCGGATCCCGGGCCAGCTCGCGCAACCGCCGCTCGAGCGATGCGACGTCGCCGGGCGCGACGAGGTAGCCGTGAACGCCGTCAACGGCGACCTCGGGAATGCCGCCGACCGGCGTGGCGAGAATCGGTCGCGCCGAGAGCATCGCCTCGCAGATCGAAGCCGGCAGCCCCTCGCGATAACTGGGAAGCGTGAAAACGTCGGCGGCGGCCAGCAGCTGCGCGATCTCGCTCTGCTCGATAACGCCGAAGAGTCTCGCTTCGACGCCGGCCGAAGCGAGAGCCGCTCGAATCGAATCGACGGGCGCTTCCAGGCCGGTGGCGAGGAGCAGCAGGCGGGGCTCGCGTAACCGGCCCGCGGCTTGGATCAGGTCGTGCAGACCTTTCCCGCGGGCGTCGCCGCCGGTGAAGACGATCACGAAACGATCGAGTCCTATGCCGAGCAACTCGCGCGCGGCTGCCTGTGTAAGGCGCCCGAAGAGACGTTCGTCGGCACCGTTATAGATGACGCGCACGTCGCGTTCGGCGAGGTCGCGCACGCGGCGTTCGATGAATCGGCTAACGGCGACGACCGCTTGTGCGCGCAAGATCGCCTCCGCCGCGGCGCGCCGCAAGCCTGGGCGGCGCCAGGCCCAATCGTAAGCATCACTCCCGTGCGCCGTCACGATCGTGGGCAGCCCTTGCCGCACGGCCAGTTGCCCCGAGGGAATCAGGAAATGGGCGTGGAGAACGTCCGGCGCGAAATCCGCGATGACGCGCCGGATTGCACCGCCAACTTGGAGCGGAAGATACTCCATTCCCAGCATGCGCGGAGGGAAGAAGGCGCGGATCGAGTCGACCGCAATGCCCTCGATCGAGTAGTGCTCGGGAATGGCCCGATAGCTTCGCCACTTGCGCGTCCACGACGGCGCGTGCGGAACGACGCGCACGACGCGAATCTCGTGTCCGAGTTCGGCGAGCGCTTGCGCTTGGCGCAAGACGAAGACGCCGCCGCGCGGTTGTCCGGGAGCCGGAAAGTCCTTTGCGATGATGAGAACGCGCACGACGCGCCGCTGCTATCTAAACGCGACGACCGCCGAAAGTCCTGCGAGCGTACCCGGAGGGCCCGGCGAAGCCACGCGTGCCACGCCGCCGTCTAGGACGCCGCCTCCCGAGATCTGCAGCGTGCGCGTGTAGCCGGTTAAATTGAGAGGATGAGCCTGCGCATCCGGATTGACCGCGACCACGCACGGGCCTTGCGGGCTGCCTGCGAGGTAACAGGCGCCGAACGCGCGCTGATAGATGCCCGCTCCGGTGCGCAGCTCGGCAATGGATCGCGGTGTCGTGCGCGGCTGCAATGGCACCAGTTGCGTCTCGGGCATGACGTGAAAGCGCGATGGACCCTGATAGTATTCCCAGAGCACGGACGATGACGGATCGTAACCGAGCAGGAAGGACGCGTACACGTAGAGCCGGCCGTCGAGCGCGCTGACCGCGGGCGTTGTATCGTTGCCGTAGCAGAAGAAGAGCTTGCCTTCGGCGGCCATGCGCAGCTCCGTATCCTCGGTCACGAGCCAGTGCGGCCCGGTCGTCTTCGGCCTGGCCGGACTCCGCGCATAGCACTGTTCCATCATTCCGCCGATCGCCGTCGCGTTTAAGCCAATCGCCGGCGAGATGGTTTGATCGGAGAAGTTGGAGAGCCCGTTATAGACGATCGGATATCCTAACGCCTGTTGCATCGCGATCGTGGCTTGGAGCCAATCAGTGGGAGAGTATCGGCACGGCATGCCGCGCAGATAAGCGACGTCGTCGGCATCGTCCTCGAAGATCGCATCGAATTGCCCGGCGCGGCCGTAGCGCTGGGCGTGGCCTTTCCAAGCCGCGAGCAAGGCAGCTGAATGCGGGTCCATCAGATACTGGCCGGCCCGGTAGGCCTCGATTCGGCCGCCCGCGCAGTCGTGGGCAAAGGCCGACTCATCGGCTCTTCCCTCGGGTTGGCGGCTCATCGTGCGGTTGGGGTCGGTGTAGAGCAGGGTTTTGATGCCCACCGCCCGCAGCCGGGGCGAATCGGCGACATCGGTCTCCGCCCAGCTTAACCAGCGCGCCGCATCCGATGGGTCGACGAAATGCGTTCCAACGCCTCCTCCGAAGTAGTCCGACGTTGCGACGTGTTGCGGCGGCGACTCCGCAAGCAGCCACACCGTTGCACAGACCGCGAGCGCGCGCGCGATTTGCATAAGCACGCTCTGAGAGTACGCGCGCGAGGGCACGGCGGCTAGGGCGAAGCGTCCCTGCCGCCACGGGCCTTTAGCGACCGCTCAAGGAAAGGCGATCACCGCTTCGACCGGACCCACGCTGGCAGGCGGCGCCGGCCCATCGGTCGAGATCGTGCCGCCGTCGAGGACGCCGGCGCCGCTCAGTACCAGCGTATGGGTGTACTTCGAGAACGGAAACGGATGCGATGCACCGGTATCCGAGTTCACGACCGCCGCGCAGGCGCCGACGGCGACGCCCCAGATGTAGCATTCTTGATATTGTCGCGCGTAGGTTCCGCCTGATTGTTCCAGCCCGGCGATGGTCGCCGGCGCCGGAACCGTCGGTGAAAGCGCGACGAGCTCGCTTTCGGGCATCACGTGGAGTTTTGATGGTGTTTCAAAGAACGTCCAATAGACGCTTGTTGACGGATTATAGGAGAGCATGAAGGATGCGTAGGCGTAAATGCGCGCGTCGATCTCGTCGGCGGCCGGCTTGGAACTACGAAGCATGCACTCGAAAATCTTATTCTTGGCAGCCACCTGCAGCTCGGTGTTTTCGACATCTTGCCAAAGCCAGCCGTCTTCCTTGATCTGATTTTCGGCGTCGTAGCACCCCTCATAGTTGCCGCCGATCGTATTGCTGCCGTTCAACAAGCCGATAGAGAGGGAGACGCCGTCGCCGTTGAGCATGTTGAGGCCGTTGAAGAGGATGGGAAGTGACGGCTTTTGATTCATCTCGGTCTCGCCTTCGATCCATGTTGAATTGTTATAGTCGCAGGGCAGTGATGGGTTGAATGGGTCGTACTGCTCGTATGCCGATAGTGCGCCGGCCTCATCCTCGAAGATGGCATCGAAATCGCCCTGTGTGGAAAGCCACGTGACGTAGTGCGCGAAGAGCGCTCGCAGGGCAGAAGACCAAGGCTCCATGACCCACTCCGTCACGCCGTCCCATTGATCGGAGATGCGCTCGCCGGAGCAAGTGTGAGCAAAGGTCGCGTTATTCTTGTTGTAGAGTGGGTTCTTTCCGCCTGGTTCAGTGCGATTCGGAGCGACGTAGGCTAAGGTCTTGATTCCGGCATCATGAATTGCCGTGGCATCGGATGCATCGGTTTCGGCCCAAGTCAGATACGGCGCTGCCTGCGACCATTCGATCGAGTGGGTTCCGTGCGTCCCGCCAAGATAGTCGGCCGTGAGGACGTGGGTCATCGCGGAAGACGATGCCGGCGCCAGGCGCGCTTGAGGCAGCGCTGGCGAAATGGAAGGTCCACCGTTCGAGCATGCCGCGACGCCAATAATAAAAACGCCCGCGAGGCGCAGTCTCGTGAGGTTCATGCTCTACTCATCGGCAGACGAGTCGGGAAGCTCCAATTGCCGGGTAGTGGGACGAGGGGCAGTTCGCTCGCTAGCCGGCCGGCGCCGGGTCTTAGCGAAAGACGATCACCGCTTGCACCGCGCCGATACTCGCCGGCGGCGCGGGCCCCTGGATCGAGATCGTTCCACCGTCGAGCACGCCGGCGCCTCTCAACACCAACGTATGGTGGTACTTTTCCTTGAGCTCGGGCGGAAACGGATGGGACGTGCCGGTGTCGGGATTAACCACCGCCGCGCAGGGACCGACCTCGCTTCCTCGGACGTAACAATCGCGATATTGTCGCACGAAGGCTCCGCCCGGCCATCTCAACGTGCCGATTACGGACGGGTTCGAGCGGAGCGGCGACGCCGCCACCAGCTGGGTTTCCGGCATTACGTGAAGACCCGACGGCGTCTTGAAGTAGGTCCAATAGATGCTCGTATACCGATCGTAGGTCAGCAGAAACGATGCGTACGCGTAAATGCGAACGCCGATTGCGTCGGCAGCCGGCGTCGTACTGCGAAGCATGCACTCGAAGAGCTTGTGCCGGCGGACGACGCGCAGCTCGGTGTTCTCGACCACTCGCCACAGCCAGCCGTCCTCTTTTGGATCCCACGCGTCGTTGTAACAGCCCTCATAGTTGCCGCCGATCGTATTGCTGCCGGCAAGCAGACGAATGGAAAGAGAAGGATCGTCGCCGTTCAACTCGTTAAGGCCGTTGAAGAGGATGGGTAGCGCGGGCGCTTGATTCAGCCCGATCTCGTCTGTGAGCCATCGTTCGTTACTGTACTTGCACGGAAAGGCCGGTTTGAACGGATCGTATTGTTCGTAAGCGGTAAGGGCCCCGGCTTCGTCCTCAAAAATCGCATCGAATGTGGCTTCGTTCTTGAGCCACCTCACGTATCGCGCAAAAATCCCTCGCATCGAAGACGAGGCCGGAGCCGTAACCCATTCGAGGAGCTCGTCCCATTGATCGTAGATGCGGTCGCCGCCGCAAGTATGGGCAAAGGCCCTCTCGTCGCTCGTATAGAGCGGATTTCCCGGCTCGGTGCGGTTGGGAGCGAGGTAGTCCATCGTCTTGATGCCGGCACGGTGAATGGCGGTGGCGTCCTCCCAGTCGGTTTC
>JASHXG010000043.1 GCA_030043675.1 Vulcanimicrobiota bacterium | reverse complement strand
AAGTTGCTCGCCGCGATGCTGAGCGCGGCATTTCACATCGCGGCGTCGAAGCCGGATCTGGTCGTGCTGGTCGATTTCGGGGTCTTCAATCTGCGCTTGGCAAACCAGCTGCGGCGAATGGGGTACACCGGCCCCATCCTTGACATCTTTCCGCCGGGAACGTGGCTCGACAACCCACGCCGCGCGCAAGAAGTCAGCGCGGTGGTCGACCCGGTGACCGCATTCCGGCATCAATACGAGTTCTACCGCAGCGTCGGTGCGAAGATCAACTTTTTCGGACACCCGCTGACGAATCAATACACGCTGCGTTCGCCGCGGATCGCACCGGCGGCCGGAGGGACCATCGCGTTGCTGCCCGGCAGCCGGCGCGGCGAGCTGCGCCATCATCTTCCGGTGTTCGCGCAAGCCTATCGCCTGCTGCGCGAACGCCGGCCCGAGCTGCGCGGTGTCTTCGGCGCTGCGGACGAGCGCGCAGCGGCGACGATCGCCGCCGCGATCGAACGGGAGCGGCTCGAGAACGTCGAGATCGTGCGCGGCGTCGCGGCCGCCCTGGCCGATGCCGACGGCGCGTGGGTCGCATCCGGAACGGCGGTGCTCGAAGTCGCGCTCGCGGGGGTGCCGGCGGTCGCGCTCTACGTCATCCCGCGCTCGATGGTTTGGTACGGCCGCCGCATGATTCGCCACCGCTTCATCACGCCGCCGAATCTGGTGCTCGGGCGGGAAATCGTTCCGGAGCTGCTGCAAGATGCCGCCACGCCCGAGCGTCTCGCCACTACGATCGACCGTTTGATGCGCGATCCGTCGGCGCAGGCTGCCGGGTACGTCGAGCTGCGCGCAGCGCTCGGGCCGGCCGACGCGTTGGAGCGCTGCGCGCGGTACGCGGTCGATCTCGCCCGCGCGCGATGATTCGCATCTACCATACCTCGGATCTGCACGCTCATCGCGGCATCGCGCCGCGTCTGCTGGCGCTGCGCGCGCAACGCCCGGGCCTGCTCTTCGATTGCGGCGATTCCCTGCGCGGAAGCCAGAGTCTGTACTTTCGCGACGAGCCGATGATCGGCGAGCTGGACGCGGCGGGCTACGATGCGCAGGCGATCGGCAACCGCGAGTTCCATTATCTGTTCGCGCTGCTGCGCGCGCGAGCGCGACGCATGGCGCACCCGCTGGTCTGCACCAACCTCGAGGATACCAAAGGAAGGCCGCTGCCGTTCGCGCGGTCGTTGCGCGTGGGCGACGTGCACGTGCTCGGCGCGATGATCATGCAGTACCGCGATGGGAGTGCGTGGGAGCGGATTTTCGGCTGGCGATTCCTCGATCCGTGGGACGCGATCGCCCCGTACGCGGCGGCGCTTCCGCAAGGCGAGCCGCTGGTCGTGCTTTCGCACCTCGGATTGAAGCTCGATTGCGAGTTGGCCGCGCGCGTGCCGCGAATCGACCTGTTGTTGGGCGGTCACAGTCACGATACGCTCCAGGAGCCGCGCTACGTCGGCGACGTCCCGATCGTGCACGCCGGGCCGTACGGCCGCTACGTCTCCCGCAGCGAGCTGGTCTACGATGCCGGACGCGGGCGCTTCGCGATCGCCGATTTCGCGCTCGTTCCGCTGCTCGAAGCGTCGTGACGCGCGTGCTCGTGGTCACCAACGGACACGGAGAGCTGGCGATCGGCGATCGCATCGCGCTCGAGCTGCGCGCGCTCGCGCCGAACGTTTCGCTCGACCATCTCGCGTTGGTCGGCGAGCGGGGGTCGGAAGCGATGCGCGACGTAGGGCCGCGGCGCTCGATGCCGAGCGGCGGTCTGATCGCGATGGGAAATCTGCGCAACATCGCGCGCGACGTTGGAGCGGGGCTGCTCGGGCTCAGCTACCGGCAGTATCGCTTCCTGCGCGCAGCTCGCGGATCGTATGCGGCTGCCGTTGCCATCGGCGACGTGTACGCGCTGGCGATGACGCTGCGCGCTCGGACGCGCACGGTCTTCGTCGGTACCGCCAAGAGCGTGCGCGTGGCGCCGTACGGTCCGTTCGAAGAGCGCATCCTGCGTCGCGCGGATGCGTGTTTCGTGCGCGATGAGGAGACGGCACGCGCCTTGCGCGCGCACGGCGTGCGCGTCGAGCCGGCGGCCAACGTGATCGTCGATCTGCTCGCGACGCCCGACGACGACCGCGCGGCGCAGGCCGTTGCAGGATTCGCGCCGGTCCTCGCTCTCTTTCCGGGGAGCCGCGAGAGCGCGTACCAAGACGCGGCCTTTTTGGTCGAGGTGACCTGCGAGCTCGCCGCGGGCGCGCCGGCATTGGGCGGCGTGCTTTCGATCGCGCGGGGGCTCGATGTCGCGCGCTTCGTCGAGCTGATTCGCAAGCATGGCCGCGAGGTGCGCGTCACGCACGACCCATCGATTCCCTTCGTCGTCAGCAACGGTGGACGCGAGGTCGTGCGAGCGTGGCGCGGCCAGATCGGGCCGCTGCTCGCGCGCGCGGCGCTGCTGCTCGGACAGGCCGGCACGGCGAACGAAGCCGCGGCGGCGGCCGGCGTTCCGGTGATTGCCTTCGAACAGGATCGGGATCGCAAGGCGCGTTGGTACCGTCAACGCCAACGCGGACTGCTCGGCGGCGCGATGGCGGTGCTGCCGGGCGACGTCGCGCAGGCCGCCGGCGGCGTGCGCGAGATCCTTGCCGACGAAACGCGGCGCCGATCGATGAGCGAAGCGGGACGCGCGCGCATGGGAGCGCCCGGCGGGGCGCGTCGCATCGCCGAATGCATCGCCGCGCTCGCGGGCGCGTGATGCGGCGCCTGATGCCGGCGGCGCTGGCGATCGTCTTTGCGGCCGTACCGATCTTTCCGTCCTTCATCGCGCTTACCAGCGTCGCGTTCCCCGGCATCTCGCTGCTGCCGCGAGTGCCGACGCTGGCGCTGCTCGGCGTGTGCGGCGTTCTCGCGATCTACGCGCTCGCGATGCTGTGGCGCTACGGTGCCGGCGAACAGCCGATGCTCGTGCCGCTGCTGGGCGTCTTTGGCGCGACGGTGGCAGCGGCGTTGCTGGGATTCGATCCGCGCGGCGGACTGCTGTTCACCGGCATCATCGGGTTGGGCGTCGTTTGGCATTGCAGCGTCGTGCGCTTTTACGACGATCCTTCGGCCGCCGGCGCGATCTTCTGGTCGTTTCTCCTTTCGGGCGGCATCGCGGCGGCGGCGGCGATCGCCATGATCGTGACGCGAGTGCCGGTTTCGCAGTACGTCATCCAGCACGGGCGTGCCACCGGCACGTTCATCCTGCCGGGCGAGCTGGCCGGTTATCTGATCTTTTTCCTACCGCTCGCGTACGCGCTGGGGCGCGTCGCCCACCAGCGAGCGTTACGCGCCGTCGCCTGGACTGCATTCGGAGTCGGATTGCTGGCGCTGGCGCTCACCTACTCGCGCGCCGGCTGGATGGGCTTCGCGGCGGCGGCGGCGTTTCTCGTTGCCGCGCAGACGCGTCGTCTGCGTCAAGGGGCCGGGGCGGCGGCGGGCGTCGTCGTCGCGGGGATCGTCGTCGTCGGCCTGCTCTTCAACGCGCATCACAATCCCAGCGAGGACTATACGCGCTTGGGCATTTGGCAGACCGCCGAGCAGATCATCGACCGTTTTCCGTTGACCGGAGTGGGACCATTTCAGTTTTCGCGTCTTTACGCCGTACTGCGCCTTCCCGATGCGGACGCGACCGCGTTCCACGCGCACAGCGTCTACCTGACGTTCTTTGCGGAGCTTGGCTTGGTGGGCATCTGTGCGGTCGCGTGGGCGATGTGGCGCTTTGCCGCGGCGCTGCGTGCGCGCATCACGAACGCATCCGCGCCGGCGGTTCTGCTGGGGCTGAGCGTCGCTGCGGGACTCGTCGGCGTTGCCGTGCAAGGCCTGATCGATACCGTGAGCGTCGTGATTTTCGGGCTGTGGTTGCCGATGATGGGCCTGGCGCTGGCCGCCGCGAGGGATCGCTCCTACGCCGCCGGCCTCGAGCGGTAATGCGAGCTGGCGCGCTGGCCGCCGGCGGTTTGCTGGTTCTGGCGGCTTGCAATCCCCAGCCGCCGAAGGCCACGCCCTCGCCGGCCCTCCGAACGGCGGTCCCGCACGGCACGCCGACCCCGCTGGCGTTGACGGTTACCGGCCAGGGGACGGCCAGCCAGCCGGTCCGTGTCTTTCAGCAAGTCCACAACCGGATCGACTACGATCTGATAGCAAGCAGCTATGAGGGCAAGAGTCCGCAGGGCAGCTGGCGCTCGGTCTTTCAAAATGCGCGGGTGAGGTTTCGCGACCAGCGCGGCTCGACGATCACGGCGACCGCGCCTCAGGCCGTCGTCGACGAGGCGAGCAACACGGTGACGCTGCTGAA